>JAFGTO010000120.1 GCA_016934095.1 Candidatus Glassiibacteriota bacterium | reverse complement strand
TCCAGAGAAACTAGTGGTCTCGCCGTCCCTGTACACTGCCAGGCTCCGCCCGATCAGCCCTCCGATCCAGAAATCGCCGTTTGCTGCATGGTAAAGGTACTTGAGCTGGCCGATCTCCCGCTTATCGGACATACTTAGAAAAGGCTCGAACTTTTCCCCGTCGAAAGTCTCCAGTCGGTAATTGGTCGAGTCCACTGCCGGCATGGTCTGTATCACGATCCTGCCGTCCCTCAGCGGCGCAATCAATCCGACCAGTCTCGGCGGGTCGGGGAGAGTGTCCTCGACCACGTGGGGGACGAACTCGAACTTTTCCTCCTCCGGGTCGAAAGTGAGCAGGAAATCGTTATAAGGTATGGTGCCGACCGCGATGCGGCCATCGGGCAAAGACCAGACAGACTTGGTGAAATAAGGCTGGGTCTGCAGCCCCTCGGGCAGGGGGTATCTTTTCCAGCGGCCGTTCTGGAAAAGGAGTATCTGGTAAACCGCGCCGAACCAGATCCTGCCCTCCCGGTCCTCGTGAATGGAGTGGATGCGGTCCTTGACATCCTCTATCTCGGAAGGCGTCCTCCAGACCGGGGGAGCGTAGCGTGCCACTCCGTGCGAGGTGCTTATCCAGAAAACGCCGTTCGGCTCGACACAGGCATCGAAAAAATCCCCGGCCAGGATGCCGGTCTTCTCCTGGACCTCCTCCCTGCCGTTCTCCAACCGTGAAAGCCTGTTCCCCCGCTTGACTATCCAGTAACCGTTATCCAGGCCGGGCCAGGCGCGCAGCACTGTTCCCTGGTAACCGGTTATTACGCTCCAGCGCACCCCGTTAAAATGAATGAGTTTCTTTTCGCCCGACCGGTCCTGCGCAACTGCCAGCAGCTCGCCGTTTCCTGCCTCGCACGGCCGCTCGAGATGCCTCACTCCGAGTCCCCGGACAAGGTATTCTCGGCATTGCGGAGCCAGTGTCCCCGCCTCGAAACTCAGCCTGGCCGCCCCGTTTTCACCGGTGATCCAGATGCCTGCCTCCCGGGAAGCTACCATGTCGATAAACCTGCCGAGCCGTGTCTCGCCTACCTCCAGGATAAGCTCCGTGCCCTGTTTCGCCGCATTGAACAGGTACAGCCCCTCAGGCAACAGGTAGAAGCACTGGTCTTCCTCGCCTGGAAGGAAGGGGATCAGGGTCCTGACAATATTGTCCGCCGGGTAGAGGTTGGTGATCTGCTCGACCTCATACCTGACCCACCTGCCGTCCTTGAATTCCTGGATGCCGTTGGAGTAAAGGGACCACAACTGTCCGGATTTGCTTTCACAGACTTTCAGGTCATTCCCCGGGCTGGGCATGGTCTGGATGATCTTGCCATCGGGACCGGGCCAGCCGTCGAGCCAGCTCAGCATGTTCACCCCGCCGTGCGAGACCCAGACTCGGCCGCTGGGGCCTACGGTGATAAAACTTGCCCACGACTCTCCCATACCTTCGGAAGCCGTGAAAAACCGCCAGTTCTTCGCCAGGTCGTCGCCTGCCTCTGCCCGGACCGGGCAGAGAAAAACGGCCAACAATACCGCAGACAAGACGCTTGCTGTCGTTCTTTGCAGGATGTATCGCATGAAACGCAGAGTGATGATTGATGTAATCTGTTGTATTACAATAAGATAGGATTTCTGTGGATGTCAGCCGCCGGTCCGGTCCAAGACCGCTGCCTCTTCCCCGGGCCGCAGGGTATTTCGTTTCCGCATTAAAACAATCTAACTCGTTTCCTCCGTCTTTCAAGAGTAAATCGGGGCTAATCGCAGCTTCCGGCCCGTACGGCAAGGTCGCTTTCAAGCGGGTTTCTTCTGCCGCCGCCGAGAAAAATTATACAAAACTCCCGGATTTTTATTAAATTACATCAAGAAGCACGTTGAAATGTTGAGGATTCAGGGTATTAAGGCTGTCAAGGGCCGTTTCCACTCCTGAGACAACAACATGCGTCAAGGAAGCCTTAATTGTATAACATACAGGATATCTTGCAGTTACACTGGAAACAGCTTGCCTTGCCCTTGACAGCCCATGAAGCAATAAATTATACCTCGGGGTGTTGAAGTGTTTCTTCAACGCCCCTCAAAAGGAAAATCCAGTACTTACCGGATGGCTGAAAGAACACGCGGGGGCTGCTTTGCCTTTACTGGCCGATTTCGGCACCTCTTGGACCAAGCTGCTGGACACCGGCAGCGGCGAAAAGCGGATCGAGAAAACCAAGGACCTGGGTTCTCTGAGGGCGGACCTGGCCACCGGGCACAACACTAACAGCCGGGCGGCACATACGGTCAACGAGCTGATTGCTCTCGGCCAGGGGTCTTTGCAACTTATTGATGATCAAGATTTTACAGTGCTGGATGTCGGCTCCAGGGACATCAAGTTCGTGCGTTTCAGCGGACGAAGGGTGGCGGAAATGAACTGGTCGGCCAAGTGCGGGGCCCTGACCGGTTTTACCCTGGAGTTGATCCTGGGGTATTTCGACATCGACCCGTCAAAGGTAAAACCTTCCCGGCGAGCGCTCAGTATCACCTGCGGTGTCCTAGGCCTGGAACAACTTTTCGAGGCCATCGCCGCCGGCAGGGACCCGGCTGAAGCCGTGGCGGAGTTCACCCGGGGCCTGGCGCTCAATGCGTTCCGCCTGGTTGGGAAACCCCGCCGTTTCTTCCTTTCCGGCGGCATGTGCGAAAACCCTCTCTTCCTGAAATCTTTTCCCCCGGGAGTAGAGGTGGTTCCGCTGGGCAGGTTCGTGCTGGTCGAGGGTTTAAAAAAGGAGCTGGAGATTGGCAGCAGCGAAAAAAAGCAGGATCAAGGCCGTGGCCATGCTTTCCGGCGGGCTTGACAGCTCCCTGGCGGTGAAGATTGTCGCCGACCAGGGCATAGATGTGGTGGGAGTCAACTACAACACCGGATTCTGCCTGACCGACCACCGAAGGAGGATGGCGGGCCTGGGCAGGCCGCAGAACTCCGGGCCGCTGCGCAACGAGGCCCTGCGGGCGGGCGCACAGTGGCGGATACCGGTCGAGATTGTCGACATCTCCGGGGAGTACCTGAGCATTTTCACCGAGCCCAAACACGGTTACGGCTCGGCGGTAAACCCCTGCATCGACTGCCGGATCTTCATGCTCCGCAAGACCCGGCGGATGATGGAAGACCTCGGCGCCAGCTTTATTGTCACCGGAGAGGTGCTGGGCCAGCGCCCGATGACACAGATGCCGTGGACCCTGAAACTGATCGAGAGGGAATCAGGCTGCGGGCGGCTGATCCTGCGGCCCCTGTCCGCCAAGCTGCTGCCTCCCACCCTGGCCGAGGAAAAAGGCTGGGTGGACCGGGAGAAGCTCTATGATTTCCAGGGCAGGAGCCGCAAGCCCCAGATGGCCCTGGCCGGGCGGCTCGGCCTGACCGACTACCCCCAGCCCGCCGGCGGCTGCTGTTTCCTCACCGACAAGAACTACGCCCGCCGGGTGCGGGACCTGTTCGAGCACTCCGGCAAAGAGTCCCTGAGCGCCGCCCAGGTGCTGCGCCTCAAGGTGGGCCGCCATTTCCGGCTCAACAGCAGGGCCAAGGCGATTGTGGGACGCAACGAGGGTGAGAACCTTTTCCTGAAAGACAATGCGGAGGGTACTTTCGTGCTGGATTGTCCCGAGGTGCCTGGGCCGCTGACCCTGGTCGAGGGGAAGCCGCTGCCGGAGGATGTCGAGCTTGCCGCGGGGATCGCCGCCCGCTACAGCGACGGCAGGGAGCGGGAGCAGGTGAAGATCGAGGTCGCTTCCCCGGATGGCGGGCACCGGGTGATCTGCGTGCCTCCGCTCGGGTCCCCCCGGGCCGATAAGATGCGGATCTGAAAAATGGCGGAAAGCAGGTACAGTACCCGGCAGTCCGGCCGGGAAGACACGATCGTGGCGGTCTCCACGGCACCGGGGGTCGGCGCGGTGGCAGTGGTGCGGGTCAGCGGGCCCCTCGCCTGGGAGGTCGGGGAGAAGCTCGCTGCGGACCCGGCGAAATACAGGGCCATCGAGCCCAGGCGCTCAGCGCTGATGACGCTGGCCGACAGGGCGCGCGGCCATGAGATCGACCGGGCCCTGGTGGTCAAGTACCAAGCCCCGGCGAGTTTTACCGGTGAGGACGTGGTCGAGGTCCAGTGCCACGGCGGCCTCGCAGTGCCTGCTGCAGTGGCCGGGGCTGCGATCGCCGCCGGGGCCCGCCAGGCTGCGGCCGGCGAATTCACCCTGCGGGCTTTCCTCAACGGCAAGCTGGACCTGGCCCAGGCGGAAGCGGTGGATGACCTGGTGCACGCACGCGGGGAGCTCGACCGCAGGCTGGCCCTGCAGGGCCTGGGCGGGAGCCTCGGCGGCCTGGTCGGGTCCCTGCGCTCGCTGCTGCTGGACCTGAAAGCCGAGCTCGAGTACGGGATCGACTTCCCCGAGGAAGAGCCGCTGACCGGGCTTAGCGCGCGCCTGGAAAGCGGTCTCTGCAGGGTGGCGGAAACGGTGGAGGGCCTGCTGGCCGGGGCGCGGCGCAACCTCCTGATCGCCAGGGGTGTGCTGACAGTGATCGCCGGGGAGCCCAATGTAGGCAAGTCCACCCTGTTCAACCGCCTGGTGGGCGAGGAGCGCTCGATAGTCACCGGGACCCCGGGCACTACCCGGGATGCGGTGGAGATGGAGGCGATGATAGACGGAGTGCTTTTCCGCCTGGTCGACACTGCGGGACTGAGGGAGGAGACCGGGGAGGTCGAGAGGATCGGGGTGGAGTACAGCCGCCGCTACCTCGTCCGGGCGGACCTGGTGGTCTTCGTGCACGATGTTACCGGCCCGGTGGACCGGGCCGAGAAGAGTTTTCTGGCCGGGCGCGATACCGGCAGCCTGCTGCGGGTGTCCAACAAGATAGACCTGTTGCAGAAGGAGCGGAAATCTCCGGAAGGTTTTATCCCGGTCTCTGCGGTCGAGGGCACCGGCCTGGATGAGCTGCGCCGGGCCATGGTGGAGAAAGTCCTGCCTTCGGCACCCGCCGGCCCGGATGGGGACAGCTTCCGGGGACCCCAGGTCGCCAGCCTCCGCCAGAAAAACCTGCTGGAGGATGCCCTGGCCATCCTGCGGCGGGTCGATCCCGGGGCCTCGGCGGAATATATAGCCGCGGACCTGCAGGAGGCCGCTGAGAGGCTATCCGAGATCACCGGGGCGATCACGGATGAGCAGGTGCTGGAGCGGATTTTCAGCCGCTTCTGCGTGGGCAAGTAGCGGTACCGGCCGTCAGGGATGTTTCACGTGAAACAATCCGGCCGGTTTTTTGCCTTTTTTCATCCAGGCTTCTATGAGACTACTTTCCTCTCATCCGGTATAACTCAGCGAATGTTTCACGTGAAACATGCCAGTTAAAGACCCTGAAATAGTAGTGATCGGAGCCGGCCACGCCGGCTGCGAGGCGGCCTGGGCCGCCGCCAACCTGGGCGTGCCCGTGCTGCTGGCCACCTCAGACCCCGCTAACATGGCCCAGATGTCCTGCAACCCCTCGGTGGGCGGGGTGGCCAAGGGCCAGCTCGTGCGCGAGATCGATGCCCTGGGCGGGGTGATGGCCCGGGCCACGGACGCCGCCTCGATCCAGTTCCGCATGCTCAACACCGGCAAGGGACCGGCCGTCCGGGCTCCGCGCTCCCAGTCGGACCGCAAGCTCTACGTGCAGGCCATGCGCGGCCTGATCGAATCCCACCCGCACATCCGGGTGATCCGGGCCATGGTCTCCGCCCTCGAGGTCTCAGGCGGCAGGGTCCGGGGCGTGGTTACCTCCTCAGGCCAACGATACTGCGCCCGGGCGGTGGTGCTGACCGCAGGTACTTTCCTCAACGGCCTGATCCGCATCGGCGACCGCTCTTTCCCTGCCGGCCGCGCCGGGGACCCGGCCTCCGAAGACCTGGCCGTCAACCTCAAGGCCCTCGGCCTGCCGGCGATGCGCTTCAAGACCGGCACCCCTCCCAGGCTCGACGGCCGCACGGTAGACTATGCCAGGCTGGTCGAGCAGCCCGGCGATGACACCGAATATTTCTTCTCTTTCTTCCACCGGGCGGAAAGGCTGCCCCAGGTAAGCTGCTGGCAGACCCGCACCAGCGCGGAAACCCGCCGCCTGGTCCTGGACAACCTCAAGCTCTCCTCCCTCTACGGCGGCTATGTCGAGGGAAGAGGCCCGCGCTACTGCCCCAGCATCGAGGACAAGTTTGTCCGCTTCCCTGAGCGCGAAATACAGCACCTCTTCCTCGAGCCCGAGGGGATCGACACCCGCGAAGTCTACCTCAACGGCCTTTCCAACAGCATGCCTCACGAGGTCCAGGAACGCATGGTGCACAGCGTCGAGGGCCTGGAACAGGCTGAAATAGTCAGGCACGGCTACGCTATCGAATACGACTGCTACGACCCCCGCGCCCTGAAACCCACCCTCGAGTCCTCGATCTTAAGCGGCCTCTACCTGGCCGGCCAGGTCAACGGTACCTCCGGGTACGAGGAGGCCGCGGGACAGGGGCTGGTCGCCGGGCTTAACGCCGCCCGCGCCCTCCAGGACAGACAGGAGGTAACTTTCTCCCGCACCGAGAGCTACTTAGGTGTGATGCTGGATGACATTGTCGGGCGCGGCGTGGATGAGCCCTACCGCCTGTTCAGCTCCCGCGCCGAGTTCCGCCTGCACCTGAGGCAGGACAACGCCGACCTGAGGCTGGCGCCCCTGGCTTACGAGCTGGGCCTGATCGGCCCTGAGCAGATCGCCGTTGTCGAGGCGAAAAAAGCCCTGCTGGCCCGCTGCCGGGACTTCCTCAGCCGGACCCGGGTCTCTCCGGAGCGGATCAACCCCTACCTCGAGTCCGTGGGCAGCGCCTCGGCGGATTCCTGGCTGAGCCTGGAGAAACTGCTGCGCCGGCCGGAGGTAAGCCTGGCCTCTCTTTTCGGTTTCCTGGGACCCTGGGAGTTTACTGCAGAAGAGCTGGAAAAAATCCTGCCGCAGGTGGAGCTTGAGGTAAAGTACGCTGGGTACCTGGACCGGGAGCTGGCCCGGATGGATCAGCTCCGCCGCATGGAAGAGGTAAAAATTCCCCCGGACCTGGACTTCTCTGCCATCTCGACTATCTCCCACGAGGGCCGCGAGCGGCTGGCCCGCTGCCGCCCCTCCACCCTGGGCCAGGCCTCACGCCTGCCCGGGCTCACCCCGGGAGACCTCAGCGTGCTGATGGTGGAGCTGGGAAAGCACGGCAGGAAAAGGCCTGCCGGCTGACCGGTCCATTCGGGGGAAAGAAGAAAACCTTTTGGAAAAGGTTCTTCTCCTTTCCCCCGAGCCCCCATTTCTCTTTCCAAAACTTCTTATCCTGATTTTTGGATTAGCTCTATTCCCGTAAAAAGCACTTGACAAACATGATAAAAAGCTTGGGAAGGTTTGAGGGAGTTCGGGGGCATCTGCAGCCTGCGCAGAAACCCGGCTGCTTGCCGTGAAGACTGCGCCAAACAAAGGCACGCGGCGAAAGATAACGCTGCATAAAGGTATTTTTACATTTCCTGCTCCCCGCGGGCCAGGCTGAGGGGAATACGCTCGCTGTTCAACTCAAGCGTGCCGTTGGTTATTTTATTTATTCAATTAAGCTTATTTTTCATCTTATTATCGTTATTGCCATTAATAGCCGGCCTTCCCTACCTGCCCCTGCTCTCGCCCGGCCAGATGACTTTGTGCAATTGGAGCTGCAGGCGGTAAGGCAGCCTGTCGCGGATCATCCACTCTGCCAGCTCCGACGGTTTCAGCCTGCCGGCGACCGGGGAAAAGAGGATCTTGTGCTTGCCCTGCAGCGAACATTTATCGATTATCTTCAGCGCCCAGTCGTAGTCCCTGCGGTCTGCGACCAGGAACTTGATCTCATCCTCCGGGCCCAGCAGGTCGAGGTTGCCCCAGTGGAAGCCGCGGGCCGCCTCAGCGCTGGGCGGCTTGATATCGACCACCTTGAGCACCCGCTTGTCCAACTGGTCCACCAGCCGGGTGCCGCTGGTCTCCACCTGGACCAGGTAACCTTCATCGCACAGCCTGAGGCAGAGCTCCGGCAAATCCTGCTGCAGCAGGGGCTCCCCGCCGGTCAGCACCACCCTCGGCCCGCCCTGCGCTCGGCAGATCGAGAGGATGTCCTCGACACCCACCTCCGTGCCCTCTTCGGAGCGGGCGTACTCGGTGTCGCACCAGGAGCAGGCTACATCGCAGCCGGCGAACCGCACGAAAGTGGCGGTCAGTCCCTGCCAGGAGGATTCCCCGGCAATGGAGCAGAAAGTCTCGCAGACCTTCATGGTTCTCATTGGTTGAGTGGACGGGAAAATCCGGGAAAAGGTGCGTTCCCGGCACGTTTCAGGAGTCGAAGACACCATCCACCGCGGCGCCGCAGAAATTGCAGCTTGCGCCTGGGCCCAGGTGGACCGAGCGCACGCTGAAACCCCAGCGCTCGATTACTATCCTGCCGCAGCCCGGGCAGCAGGTGCTCTCCGAGGGCTCTCCCGGCACGTTACCCGTATAAATATACTTGAGTCCCGCCTTTTTGCCGCATTCCAGGGCCAGCTTAAGCGTTTTCAGCGGGGTCGGCGGCAGGTGGGTCCATTGGTGGCACGGGTGGAAGCGGCTTACGTGCCAGGGTATCCCGGTCCCGACTTCCGCCAGGAAACCGGCGATTGCGGCCAGCTCCTGCTCAGAGTCGTTCATTTCCGGGACCACCAGGGTGGTAACCTCGAGCCAGATACCCAGCTCTTTCATCCGCCTGATAGTCTCCAGCACCGGCTCGAGCCGCCCTCCCAGCACCTCGCGGTAGGTCTTCTCGCTGAACGCCTTGAGGTCGACATTGGCCGCATCCATGAAGGGCGCCAGCTCCTCCAGGGGTTCTTTCTCGATGTAGCCGTTGGATACCATGTTGGTCCTTAACCCGCGCTCTTTGGCCAGGCGTGCCATCTCGAGCATGTATTCAAAAAAAACAGTCGGCTCGGAATAGGTGAAACAAAGGCTTCGGCAGCCTGAGGCCTCGGCCTGCCGGACCACTTCTTCCGCAGGCACCTCCCTGGTCGAGATGAAAGGCACGCCACGCTCGACTACCGAAAGGGTATGGTTCTGGCAGAAGGGGCAGGAGAGGTTGCAGCCCACGGTGGAGACCGAAAAGGCGCTCGAGCCGGGCAGGAAATGGAAGAGGGGTTTTTTTTCTATCGGGTCCACGTGCGCTGCTGCCGGCTGCCCGTAGACCAGGCTGACCAGCTTGCCGTCCCGGTTTTCGCGGACCCGGCAGATCCCCCGCTGGCCGGGAGCGATCCTGCAGTGGTGTGGGCACAGGGAGCAGGCTGCCGTTCCCGTGTCCTCACGTGTGTAATAGGACGCCTCGTGCATTTGACTATTCAGGCAGTTTTATCCTCTTGGCCACATCGAAGCCGTAGGCCTGTTTCAGGCGCTTGGCTTCGAGCAGCATGTTCCGCTGCTCGAGCTGTGCGATCAGCTTGGCCGCCTGGATCAGGGTTTCTTTCTCCACGCTGACCCAGGCCTCCGGGAAGACCCTGAAATCCAAGTCTTTCCTCATTGTCTTATATTCCGCTGTCCCGTCGTTCAGTTCGCACAGGGCGTCGCAGCTTTTCTTGAAAAAACAGGCCTCGCCTTCCTTGAGGTGCTTGAAAATCGGACAAGTCTCATCCAGGTGAAAAAACTTCCCTCTGATTTGCATTTACTGCCTCCTCAATAAGGGGCGTTGAAAAAATACCTCACGCCCCGTGATGAAATTTATTGCTTCATGGGCTGTCATGGGCAAGGCAAGCCGTTTCCAGCGTAACTGTTTTATTTCCAATTTGTTATGGAATTAAGGCCTGCTCGCCGCATGTTGCTGTCCCAGAAATGGAAACGGCCCTTGACAGCCTATATATTCGAGATCCTCAATACTACAATCTATAAGCCCAATTACCTGGGTACGACCCTGGTCTGGACGACCCAGGCATGCCGGTAACCAAATGAAACGGCTCTGTTCCTTTCTGCATCCGCCTCTGCTTTGTTGCGGAAGTCCCCGATCCTCAGGGTGTAACGGTCTGAGTGCAGCTCCAGGTAAGCTGCTGTTTTCATCTCGCTCTCGACCTTGATCATCAGCGGCTCGAGTTCCTCCCTCCGCTCGGATGAGGCCAGCTGGACACGGTAGCCCGGCACCGCGGCTTTGGTCCCGAGGTCTGCGAAGCCCGGCTCTCGCGGGCCGAGCTGCAGGCCTTCCGGCACAGCGGCCTTATTTTCCGGCCTGGGTGCGAGCAGGATGGTGTCCGCCGGAAGCTGCGCCTGCCACAGGGAATCCATCCGCGAGGCGGCCTCTGCCGGCCGCTCGGGCTCCTTTTGCCCCCCCGAGCGGATCTCCTTCAGGGAGCGCAGTACACTGCAGCCGCCGCCTGTGATCCCCAGCAGCAGAGCCAAACCGAGTAATGGTACCGCTCTCGAGGCGGCAGCGGACAATCTCCCGGAGCAACTGAAGAATAGCATGTTAAGCAATTTACTCAGCAAGACCCTCATCCTCAATAAAAACGATCATATCAACTTCATAAGCGGTCTTCACCTGCAACAGTTTCACCATTGGACACCGGCGCCCGGTTTTCAGCCGGCGTTTTCTTCCTCCGACAACTTCTCCTCCTCGTCCGGCTCCGGCAGGCTGACCAGCAGCCACTGGCGCTGGGTCTCATCCTGCATGGCGTAGGGGACCTTGATCGGCATATAGCCCTCTTGCTTGTAGCCGCAGTCCTCGAGCGTCTCCTGCTTTTCCTCGGTATACCAGGTGACATAGGTCTTTTCATCAGGCCGGACAAAAGCCAGCACTCCGCGAAAGATGCCCAGTCGCCCGATATTTTTAGGGTCGCGATGCCCGCTGTCCGCGCTGCGTTCGAGAAGCTCCTCCGGGAGCTGTGTCAGGGAGAATTTCTCCATGTTCTGCGCTATCTTGCCATCGACCTTGGTCTTTTCGAGATTCTCCAGCTCTTTTCTGCACCTGTCCAGCTCCCCCTCAGGCAGGTTTTCCTTGATCCATTCCAGCTCGCTCTCGCTGGAATAAGGCAGTTGTATAATCTTTTCGGGAAACTGGTAACCGGCTTCCTTGATGGTTTTCAGCTTGCCGGGCGTGGATGGGGTAAGGTAGAGGTAGCGGTCTGGTGCTATCAAATAGACCATGCCGAACCGCTCGAGATAACGTCCGATCATTTCCACCGCCACTGTCTCGGTCCTCACGCAGCGGTCGAAAAAATCCTCTGGCAGGTCCTTGATTGCCCTCTTGGCGGCAATCTCTTTCGCCTTGTGGTCCAGGCTCTCTTTCTTGAGCGACATCACTTCCTGCCGGCTCCTCTCCTCTTCACCCTTGGGCAGGTACAGGTCCCTCCAGGCGGCATCCTCCGCCAGGGATCCCACGTGCGGCAGGCTTATCTTGGTGTTGGCGTACTCGTAATTGGCCTTTTTCAGCAGCTCTACTTTCCCCGGTGTTTCCGGGGTAATCCAGATATGCCCGTCCGGGCCGATAAAACCCAGAAAATCATCCTCTACCAGGTAGCGGCCGACCTGCTCCCGCATGACCGTATCGGTCATTGCCGAGCGCTGCGCCAGCTCTTCCGGAACTTTGTCATCGATACCGCGCTCTTCGAGCAATTTCCTGAACTTCTCCCGCTCCTGTTTTTTCTCCTGCTCCCCGACTTCCAGGCGGGATTTCTCCAGCTCTCCGGCCAGCAGGTTCTGCTCGAGCCAGTGCCGGTCTTCCTCGGTCCCCGAAGCGTAAGGCACCCGGATCAGGTGATCCGGCTCCCTGAAGCCGGCTTCCCGCAGGGCCTTTTCTTTCCAGGGTACGGTCGGGGTTACATAGAAATAGCCATCTTCGCAGATAAAACAGGTTACCCCGGACCTCGAGCAGTAGCGGCCCATTAACTGGAGGTCCTCGAATCCCGTTACAGCCGAGCGTTCCAGCAGCTCCCGGGGAAGCTCCTGCAGCTTGCGCTTTTCCTTGATTTTCCGTACCTGCTCTTTCCGGGTTTGCTGCTGTTCCGCGGCGATTTCCTCCAGGGTGAGGTCGATCTCCTGCTGCGAGAGGTGCCTGCGGATAAACTCCAGGTCCTGCTCGGTACCATTGGAATAAGGCACGGAAAAGCCGGTCGGAGCTTCCTTGTAGTTTGCCTCCTCCAGTATTTCCACCTTGGACTTCAGTACCGGGGTCAGGGAAACGAAGCCCTCGGAATCGACAAAACCCAGGATATTATTACGTACGAAATATTTTCCGGCGTAGTTTTTCTGTTTTTGTTCGGTCTTGACCGTACGGTTGACAAACTCGGCCGGCAGGTCCTGGAGGCCGAGCTGACGTCTCCGGTTTTCGGCCTCTTTCTGCTCGAGGCGCGCCTTCTCTTTCAGGCCCGCCTGCCTGGCCTCCTCCCAGTATTCCTGGCCGATGTTATCGCGCAGCCAGTCTATGTCCTGACGGGTTTTCAGCGAATAGGGAACTTTGATAGCTGCACCCATGAACTGGTAGCCCAGTGATTTCAGCAGCTCCACTTTCTCTGCCATTGCCGGGGTCACATAGGTCGCTCCCTCGGGATCGGTGAAAGCCAGGACCCCGTTGTGCGCTCCGGCCATCCCGATGTACTGGGGGTAGTTTTCTTCACAGGCGGCGCTGGCCGCCAGCAGCTCTGCTGGCAGGTCCTTGAGCCCCAGCTCCTGGATCTTGGCCTTGGCTTCTTCCATTGCCTGCCGGCTGCGTTCTTCCGCTACCTCCCGCTCGGTCAGATCCCATTCCTCGTAGGGAATGTTGGCGGCCAGCCATTCCCTGTTTTCCGGGCTTTCCAGCGCGTACGGCACCTTGATCATCGACCCGACATAAACATAGCCCGACCTTTCGAGCAGCCTGCGCTTTTCCTCCGAAAAAAGGGTAACATAAGTATTGGCGTCCCAGTCGGTAAACGAAAGGACCCCGCGGTAAGAGGCGATCAACCCGATATGCAGGTAATTCTTGCCCTCGACCCTGGCGCAGCGCTGTTCCAGGAAGTCGCTGTCCACAGGTCTGAGTCCATCGGTGTTGACCTGCTTGATCGCCGCGACCACTTTCGCCTCCTGCTTGGGCATGAGGTTTTCCTCGACAGAGCGCTTGATCTCCTGGGGCGGCAGGTTCTTTCTCAGCCAGCGCTTACTTTTAACCGACCCGTCCGAACAGGGGACCTCGATTCTGGGCCGGCGCTTATTGAACCCTGAATCTTCGAGCAGCTCCATCTTGAGACGGGTTCCGGTGGTGACATACAACTGTCCGTCCCAGTCCACAAAAGCCAGCACTCCCCCCTTGAACCCGTAACAGCCCTTTTCATCCGGACGGCTCTCCTCGTAAGGGGCGCTGCGCAGGATCATCCCCTGGGGGACCTCCTGTTCTTTTGCTTCCTTTTTCTCGATCCCGTCTTCGACTTTTTCTTGTTCCGCGGTCATCGTAGATCCAATGGAAACCCCCGCAGCAAGCAGCGGGGAGGGCGCTCGCTTTGACTTCAACTCCGGCCGGCGATACGGCGTTACAGTTATTATCAGCGGCCTTCCGGGTACTGTCAAGTGCCGGTGGGCATTTTACAGCCCTGCCTGGGTCCTGCTAGCGATACTTCAAACAGTACAGGACTAGCTTGAGATACTCGTTAACCACCGTAACCAACTCGCGCTCCCGGGTCCACCAGCTTTCCAGGGACATCTTCTCGGTTTCCGGCGGCACGCAGCAGAAGCGGAGCTCCAGCCCCAGGCCTTCTGTGGCCTTGCGGTAAGCATACCTGGCGCGGCGCGAGCTGAAGCTGCTGGTGACGACCAGCAGGCTTTTCAGCCCCAGCCGCCGGGCGGTTTCCGCCGCAGCCAGGGCATCCTCGAAAGTGGAGCCGATATTCCGGTTTATCACCATCGAGTCGCCGGGGATGCCTTGCCGGCAAGCCTCTTCGCGCACGCTGGCCGCCGGGTCCACCGCCAGGCCGAAATAATAGGTGGTATCGCTGACATTGAAAATCAACAGACCCGCATAGCCCTGCCGGTAGAGCTCCATGGCCCGCAGCCGGCGGAAGTGGTTCCCGCTGACCGCCACCACTGCATCCGCATAGCCCGGGGGCTCATCCACCACCAGGGCCGAGGCGAGCGCGGTCAGCCAGCAGCGGTAAGACAGGGCCAGTGCCGCCAGGACCGCCAGCGATACCAGCCCGGCCGCCAGACATCCGGATTTTCGCCTTGACCGGACCCCCTGTGTCTTTTTCTCGGTCACTTCCTTAATTTCTTGATATTATCGGTAACCACTGAGGACAGCTCGTGGCCGGGTGCGAGCCTGAGGAAATTTTCGTACTCGATCACCGCCTGCTCGTTCCGTCCCTGCAACTCGCAGACCAGGCCGAGATAATAGTAGGTCATCGGATATTTGGGAGAAATGGCCGCGGCCTGCCTGAAAGCTTTTTCCGCCGATTCGTACCGGTCCATCTGGCTATATACCTGTCCCAGGCTCAGGTATATCATGTGGTTGGTACTGTCGATGGCTGCGGCTTCCTCGAACCGCTCCCGGGCCTGGATCGGCATGCCTTTCTCGAGATAGACCGTGCCCAGCAGATGGATCGCCTCGACCATCTGCGGGTTCATTTCCAGGGTCTTGTTAAAAGCTATTATGGCCTCATCGTAGCGGCGCTGGACCAGATAGATGGCCCCTATTCCGTACTGCGCCCAGTAATAACCCGGGTCGAGCTGCAAAGCGTCTCTGTACCTGGCCCTTTTCAGGTCCAGGTCCTCCAGCGCTCGGCCGTAAAGGTACAGGCACCTGGCGCTTTTCGGGTTCTGCTCGGCCTGCTTGCGGTACTCTTCGATCATCTGCTCGTTCCGGCCGATACCGCGCAGGACATCCATGTAACGGAAGTGTGCCTGCATGAACCCGGGGTCGAGCTCGACAGCCTGGCGGAAATTTTCCGCGGCCCGGTCGAACTGTTCCGCGTCCACCTGCTCCAGCCCCTCTTCAAAGAGTCGCAGGGCCTGTGGGTGGTCGCTGTTGAGCCTGCGGCTTTCCGCCGAACAGGGAGAAGTCGCTGCCAGGGCCGCCAGGCCGGTCAAAACCATAAATCTTACCCAATGAGTTAGATGTCGGCGATAGTCCATCCGCTTACCTCCGGCAGGGAGTAAACCCGACAGGCCGATTTTTCCGGCATAAGCCCTTGACATTCGGAATGCGGCCTGAGTATTGTTAGGCTTGAAATCTAATGAAAATATTCGCCGCCTGCAAGATACGCCTGGTATGAGTATCGAGGCCCTGCCCGGAGAGCCGGTAAAATCCCGGACCTGTCCCGGCGTATATTACGAAGCGAACCGTTTTTGCGGGCGGGCGGACTGCGCTTTTATCCTGCAGGAGGGCCCGGACCGACTTTCGAGGAGGATAAATGATATTCGAGCAAGTAAGGACCGGCGGCGACCGGAATTTCGGTTATTTTATCGCGGACAGGGCTGAAGGCTTTGCTGCGGTGATCGATCCGTCCGGCAGCGCCGGGCTTTTTTTCGACCTGCTGGACCGCCACGGCTGTGTCCTTAAATACGTGATCCTGACTCACGACCACTTCGATCACACCGGCGGGGCCAGCCAGCTAGCCAGTCAGAGCTCGGCCCTGGTGGTCATGCACAAGATCACCGGCGACAGCACCGACCTGCCGGTCGATGACGGGGAACTATTGTCCCTGGGGGAACTCGAGCTGAAGGTCATCCACACCCCGGGCCATACCGCGGACTCGATCTGCGTTCTCTGCGGAGACCTGCTGATGACCGGCGACACTCTTTTCGTGGGCAAGGTGGGCGGTACCGACCTGGGCTCCGGAGCCAGGTCCGAATACGATAGCCTCCACAAGAAACTGATGACCCTGCCCGGGGAGACCAGGGTCTATCCCGGCCACGACTACGGGGTGGCGCCCAGCTCGACTATCGGGCACGAAAAAAGTACCAACCCTTTCATTCTCTGCCGGAGCTTCGAGGAGTTCGTGGACCTCAAGGCCAACTGGGCCGAATACAAGAGGACCCACGGTATCGCGTGACCCGGCCCGCTTGGGGCCGGGGCGCTCAGGCGGGACCCGGTGTCTGGAAGTATTCCACGGTAAGCCTCAGCCCCTCGTCGAGCGATACCTCGGGCTTCCATTTGAGCCACTTCCTGGCTTTCCTGATGTCCGGCTCCCGCACCTTGGGGTCGTCCACGGGGAGTTTTTCGAATACTATCTGGCTGCTGCTGCCGGTTATTTCTATTATCTTCCTGGCGAACTCCAGGATGGTTTTCTCCTCGGGGTTCCCGATATTGACCGGGGTGTCGATATCCGAGAGCAGGAGCCGGTAGATGCCCTCGATGAGGTCGGTGTAATAGCAGAACGAGCGTGTCTGGGTACCGTCCCCGAAAACCGTGAGGGGCTTGCCTCTGAGAGCCTGGTCGATGAAAGTCGGCACCGCCCTGCCGTCCCTGAGGCGCATCCTCGGCCCGTAGGTGTTGAAAATCCTGACTATGCGGGTTCGGATGCCGTGGGTGCGGTTGTAGGCCATGGTCAGCGCTTCGGCGAAACGCTTGGCCTCATCGTAGACCCCCCTGGGGCCGATCGGGTTGACATTGCCCCAGTACTCCTCGTTCTGCGGATGCACCTGCGGGTCGCCGTAGATCTCGGAGGTCGAGGCCAGCAGGAACCTGGCTTTCTTTTCCCTGGCCAGCCCCAGGGCCTTATGTGTGCCCAGGCTCCCGACCTTCAGGGTCTGGATGGGATACTGCAGGTAATCCACCGGGGAGGCGGGTGAGGCGAAATGCAGGATAGCATCCAGTTGCCCGGAGATAAAGATGTACTCGGTAACATCGTGCTTGATGAAACTGAAACTCCCGTTGCCGATCAGGTGGCCGATATTGTCTACGTTACCGGTGATCAGGTTGTCCATGCAGATTACTTCATGGTCCTTGTCTATCAGGTAATCGCAGAGGTGTGAGCCGAGAAAACCGGCGCCGCCGGTGACCAGAATACGCATCCATCCCTCGTGGGTAGCGGTTGAAAAATGACTCCCGGAGACCGGGAACCAGCGGAGGGTCCCGGGCCGTGCGAAAGCGAACGAGCAAGGGGGCGTAATGAACCTGCTGCAGGACCCCCGGCGCCTCAGGCTTTACATGATTACCGTGGTAATCGCCAGCGGCCTGGCTGTGGTGCTATGCGAAACATTCGGCGGGGCTGACCTGCCCCGGAGCCTCCAGGGGACCCTGCGTACCGTATTCTGGGTCGCCGCCATCGGTTACTTCTGGCTGCGTCTTGCCAAAAAGATCGGCTGAGACACCGCCTGTGCGCGCTGATTATCTCCGAAGCTCAAGATAAGCTTTCCGCGCTTTCCTGGCAAGTCTGACATATTCCGCGAACCAGGTCGATCCAGGTCATCCGGCCCCCGGTACAGACGCAGGATCTTTCGGCCGGGCGGTCCGGCCTGACCCAACCTCTTCGATAAAGGCGGCAGCAAATGGCAAGGCTGGCATTAGGCCTGGACTCGAGCACGCAAAGTCTGACAGCGGCTGTGGTTGATATCGACCTCAGGCAGTGTGTCTTCCGGAAGTCCCTGGACTACCTGGCGGACCACAGGCTTAACCGGTCCGGGATCGATCGCGACTACATCCTGCCGCCGGGGGAGCCTGGAGAAGCCAACCAGCCGGTATCGTTGTATTTCTCCAGCCTGGACGCCATCTTTGCGGACCTGGCCCATGAGCTCCCTGACCACGGCCTCGACCCCGGGGACGTGGCGGTAATCAATACCTCGGCCCAGCAGCACGGCCACGTGCTGCTGGGCCGCACGGCCCGCGATGAATTTGCCTGCCTGAGAGACGGGGCGGCGTGCGGGGAGCGGGACCTGGCAGGGATCCTCGGGAAATCTCCCGCCCTTCCTTTCGCCCGCATCTGGCGGACCTCCAGCACCGCTCCCGAGGCGGACGCCCTCAGGGAGGCTCTCGGGGGCAAGGCCGCAGTCATCGAGATCACCGGCTCGGACGCTCCTTTGAGGTTCAGCGCCTTCGGCATCATGAAGACCGCCCGCGAGCACCCGGCCGAGTACCGCTCTACCTGGAGGATCCACCAGATAAGCTCGCTGATCCCCGCGGTCCTTACAGGCAATGCGGATGTCCCTCTCGATTTCGGCAACGCCTGCGGCAGCTCGCTGATGGATTACCGGGAAAAAAAGTGGTCGGCCCCGGTGCTGGAAGCGATCTCGCGCCTGCTGCCTGATGCCGGCACGAGCCTGGAAGACAAGCTTCCTCCCTTACGCTCGGGAAATACCCTGGTCGGCGGTCTCGCCGGTTATTTCGTGCGCAAATACGGATTCGGCCCGCACTGCAGAATAGGGATCGGCTCTGGAGACAACCCCCAGACCAAGGCCCTGGTAAACGGCTCGCTGCTCAGCCTGGGCTCGAGCCTGGTCAACATGGTTGCCACCGACGGCCGGACTTTCGACATGAAAGGCTACGCCAATGCCATGTACGACCCTTTCGACAGGCCGTTCGTTTTCGGCTGCAGGACAAACGGAGCCCTCAGATGGGACAATGTCCGGGCGGGTTACGGGCTGGCCAAGGAAGATTACGGCCCTGCGGAACTGGCCCTGGAGCAGACTCCGGCCGGCAACCGCGGCAGGATTTATCTCTGGCTGGCGGAAGCCGAATCATTTCCCCCTTGCGGCGTTTACGGGCCCGCCAGGTTCGGCTACGACAACGAGGACTTCGCCGCCGATTACGCCGGGATCATAGAATCCTGCCTGGCCTCGGTCTACCTCCACTCGAAGCATTTCACCGTGCGGGACGATACTCTTTTCGCGGCGGGCGGCCCGACCGGGAGCAGGGAAATCATGAGAAGGGTCGCCGCCATCTGGAACAGAAAGGTGATTCCGGTTGAAAAAGGAGGGGCCGCCCTGGGCGCCGCCGCTTCCGGTGCATATGCGTTATTGCTTTCGGAGGGAAAAAGTCCCGATCCCGGGAAATTCGCCTCCTCCTTTCTGCAGAGAAAGGACCCGGTAGAACCGAGACCGGAAGACGTAAACTCGTACCACGGCCCCGGAGGGTTTCTGGCAATGTACGAAAAAATCGAAAACCGTGTTTTACGCGTTCACTCCCGGCGCTGATGCCCCTTCAGACTCACTCTCGCCTGGCTGCGGTAACCGGCCGTGCCGGGTGTCCGGCCCGGTCCGGACACCGGCAGTTTTTTTCGCCTAAGTACCTTTCTCTTGCATAAATTTCTCTTGCGTTATATTATCTTGCATGTATAGAATGTTAATCCCGGCAGGAGCATGTTTGGTGGCGACTGTCAGCATTGTGCCGGCTGCTGAATCGGGAGTTCCAGGATGGCTGAAGAATGGAGAAAGATAAAGGTTTCACTGCGAAACACTGAAACCGAAGCCTACATCATGGTACCCTTCCTTACCGGGGAAGGCACGCTGGATAAGGCGCTGACCATAGCCGATGCCCGCATGGCCCTGGCCTCCGCGGGGGTGAAAACCGGGATAAAAGATGATGTGCTGAACAAGATTTTCGAGGAGGCCCTGTTCGACCAGGAATTGCTGATCGCCGAGGCTGTTCCGGTAGTTCATGGCCTGGATGCCAAATTAGAATTTTACTTTGACCATGAGAAGGATTTCAAGCCCCGGGAAGACAAGGACGGCAGGATCGATTATAAGGACATCTCCTTTCTGAACAACGTAAGCAAGGGCGATCAGCTCTGCCGCCGCCACCCTCCCACTCCAGGGGAACCGGGCTCGACCGCCACCGGCACACCCATCGAGCCGAAGCCCGGCAAAGACCGCAAGCTGCCTTCCGGAAAAAATACCGAGGTCTCGGTCAACGACCCGGACCTGCTGATTGCTTCGACCGGCGGCAGTGTCACCTACAACAGGCAATCCGGCTATGTGGAAGTCCAGCCCAACCTGGAGATCAAGGGTGATGTCGATTTCAACACCGGTAACATAGATTTCAACGGCTCGCTGGTGGTGACCGGAGATATCAAAGCCGGTTTCAAAGTGAAAGTTACCGGGGACCTGGAGATCGGAGGCTGCGTGGAGGATGCCCAGGTCGAGGCCGAGGGCGATATCCTGATCAAGAAAGGTTTTATCGGGCGCGGTAACGGCCTGGTTCGCAGCTCCGCGAACGTTACCGTAAAATATGTCCAGGGACAGAAAGTCATCTGCGACGGCGACCTGACCCTGGGCGGGGAGCTGATGCACAGCGATGTCAGGGTCCAAGGCAATGTGTATGTCAACAGCCGCAAAGGCGCGATCATCGGCGGCTCGGTCATGGCCCAGGGATCGGTCGAGTCCACCCAGGTCGGCAGTGAAACTTACACCCATACCGAGATAGCAGTCGGCCATGATTACAAACTCGCCGCGCGTATCGAGGAAATCACCAAAGAGCTGGAGCAGATAACCCAGAACCAGGAGAAGCTGAAAAAAGCCCTTTACAACCTCTCGCGAATGAAAATGCAGCTAAAGGGCGATCTGCCGCCCGAGCAGGAAGCCCTTTTCGGGCGGATGCAGGAAACGGTCAAGTGCCTGCCCGATCAAAAATCCGAGCTGGAGGATGAAAAAAAACGGATCGATGCCGAAATAGAAAAACACCGCGTTGCCTTTGTCCAGGTCAAGAGGAGTCTCTATCCCGGTGTCAAAATAACCATCGGCAAGTTCCAGAGGGTGTTCAATGAAAGACTCGACGGCAAGACATTCCGCGAAATCAAAGGAGAGATCATCCCGACCGTGTAAGTTTAAAAATATTTGTTCTTTACCACCGAAGTCGGGCGTTGCCTGTCCATGACACATTCGTCACGACAGCTAAGCGCGGAAGTGCATTCCGTGAGCGGTTGACGAATTTTTTATTTAAAGGTTAATTATGCCAATGGAAATCGCAAAGATACTCGACGAGAAACAACTGGAGGGAGACGACCTCCTGGAGGATCTGCTCGAGCGCCTCCAGAAGTCCGAGATCAAGGCAGTCCAGGACAAACGACTGATCTTTACAAGGGTGCGCTCTTACCTGGAAAAAGTCTTCGGCAGTTACTACACCACCGAAAAGAAAGAGCCGCTGGTCCTGATCGCCCAGGCCCTTGTCCGGATGAAGCAGAACCCTCACCTGAGCGCACGGAACGAGAAAATCAGGCAGATCTCCAACCTGATGGACACACTCGTGCAAAACGGCCTGCTGGGCCTGAAAGCCGGTATGAGCGAGGAGCGCGACTACACGGTGATCAGCCAGAGGCTCCGGGTCCAGGTCGATGGAGGCCAGGAGAAGCTATACGAAATACGGCGCAGGATCCCCAGCGCCAAAAAAGCCGAAGAGGAAGAGAAGCTTCGGCTGATCAACTATAAGGAAGAGCTCAAGGTTATCGAACAGATCCGCCTGACCTGTAAACAAGTCGAGGGCCTGGTCAGCCAGCCCCTGGATGATGAGATCAAGCAGCAGGCCGCCCACGAGCTGCAGAAATATTTCAGCGCCTTCAGTACGAAGATGCAGTACGCGCATTATATCCTCATCGGCAAGGGCAGTATCGAGGACTCTTTCATTGCGGAGCTCAAGCTCGAATCTCTCGACCTGGCGGAAGAAATGAAAGACGACTCGCTGATCGACAAGATGATCTTTCTGTCCAGCCTGAACTGGTACCGCAACCAGTGGGCCAGCCGCAGCTTCAACGAGCCGGACAACCTGGTATATTTCATGGTCACCCGGATGATCAACCGCCGGGCGCCGTGGAATCCCAAGGGAAACTCAGATATCCGCAAATCGTTCGAAGAACTTGGCATAGCCTGTTCCGAGCTGGAAAAGGTCTTCGTCGCCCATGCCACCCGCAAAGCCGGACCGCAGGATGAAACGGGGTCCATAAAGGTTGACCGGCGGCGGGAAAAGATCGACCTGCTCATCTCGCAAGTCGTCACCCTGAACGGACTGCTCGCCTCCCGCAAAAGTGTCGAGGAGGGTAACACCCTGCTGAAAAAGTTCCTTCGCCCGGGTATCCGCACACCGATCAGTCAACTGAACATGAAAGCCATTTCGGAAGAGATCCGCTCCTATGTGAAGATGGACTGCCTGAGCAAGTTCATGCGGGACTTGAAGGAAGACCAGGAAATATCCCGGATCGTCGCCCGTCTGCGCGGAGACCTGTCCGAGGGGCACATGGACCTTTTCCAGCAGCTCCAGGCCTTCCGGGTCGCACACGGCCTGAGCAACCTCAAGGACAATAAGGAGCGCGAAAAGCTGGCGGCATTTATCAGTCCTGCCGATGTTGTCCAGTTTCTCAGCTCGATAGCTGACGGGAACCTTTCGGTCAAGAAAGTTACGGAAGACTCTGTATCTTTCACGGTCGCTGGCTCCACCGGGGAAATACTCGATACCAGCACACGCACCCTGAGCAGAAAAGGCATTACTTACGACGAGGCTGGCAGGTATATCAACAAGGAATTCGAGAACCTGCTCTTGAATTACGATAAAGCTGATTTCGAGGCCCGCTGCACCGAATGCAACCCGGGTTACGAGCGTGAAAAAGACATCTTCGTGCAAATCAAGCAGTACGCCTGGGCAGCCCGCCGCTATCCCCTGCTGAAACTCTATTTCGGCGGCTGCCTGCTGCTGGTAAGCCCCATTATGTATAACCTGATGGAAGGCGAACGGGAAAAAGAGGAAAAGACTATCAACCAGCACACTGTCGAGTTCATGGAGGAGGTGTGCGAGCTGATCCGTTACCTGCTGGAAAAAATCCAGCGGGGTACCGAGACTTTTGAGGCCAGCTTCCTGGACCTGCAGAGAGTGGAATCCCACTATGTTACCGATGATTCCGGGGTTCCGGTTGAGGGCGCCGCGGGCGGCCCCGCCGGCGGCACCAACTATTCCCTGCTGCTGGAGGAGGGAGTGCGTGAGGTCTTTCCCAAGGTGAATTTCGAATTGCAGGTGATCCTGGAACAATCCGGCGAGGGGTTCGAGTCTCATTCTGCGGACGACGACCTGGAGGAAAGCTCTCTGACCGAGGAGGAGCGCGCCTTCGAGGAAAAATACGCCCACCTGTTGATCGAGTCCAGCTCCGAGCCCGCGGAAAAGCCGGTCGGCGAGCGTGTTATCGACACCCGCAGCATCCACCTCCTGGCCAGCGCCCTGGAGAACGTCACGGTCTTCTACGAGCGCCTCAAGGCCGAGGGCTACGAAAGACGCATCCCGGTCATGCGGCGCGACCAGATAGTCTCGAACGTGCGCGATGGCTGCTATTTCATCCGGGACATCCTGCAAAGCCTTCATCCCGAAAAAGACAAGGAAGTCAACGACCTGCTGATCAAAACCGAGAAACTGCTCAAGGAAGCCCGTCATTCGATCCAGCAGACCGAGGTGATCGAGGAACAGATCAATGTAGAACAGGAGAACGTGGAAGTCCCCCTCTACGAGATCCACTCCATCCTGGTGACCTTGAACAGCAGCTACATGGTTACCCTGCAGGGTCTGATCGAGCTGATCAGCCAGAAACAGCTCGCCGGCCGCGCCGGCCTGGTCAAGCCGGAGCAGATAAACGCCTCCAGAAAAATAGTGGACAACATCGAATCCGCCCTGAATACCCTGATCCGCAACTCCCGTCATATCAAGCTGGAAAGCCCCAAAATAGAAATGGGCCTGCGAGATGCGATGACCCACAACATCGCCGCACTGTTCGGCGAGATAAACCGCCTGAAAAGAAGCCAGTTGATTATCCAGAACACGCAACACCCCAATGACCTGCGGATCTACCTGAACGTGCTGGCCAGGGAGTTGCTTGACCGAAAGCTGGTCCTGCCGCTCGAGAATATCATGGGCACCATTAAGAAAGCCCCTACCACCACCGAAGGCAAGGACAGTTACGGCATCTGGAAACCTGAAGGCGAGGAGCAGATCTCCACTTCCGCTTTCGGCCGCCTGGAAATCCCCGATATTTCGATGAACGATGCCCCCAAGGTTCTGCGCTCGGTGATCGAAATCAGCGATGCTCTGGCGGATCACCTCAAGGCCCGCGGCGAGGACTTCCGCGAAAAACTGGCCCAGCACAAACAAACCGTGCCGAAAAAGACCAACTTCGATGATTACGCCGAGCGTATGACCAAGAATGTCTCCGGTATCCTGGGGCAGCTCCACGCCTTCTTTGTCCCGGACAAGGAGAACAACATCACTTTCGATCCCGAAAACCTGGACAACATCATGCGCATCATCGGCACAGGGGTAGGCGAGCTGCTCTCGCTGGTGCGCGATTTCAACAAGAACAAGGCCGCCTTTTCCAAGGAGCTCGAGGCGATCCGCAAGATAGCTCCGGCGCTCGAAGGGGTGCGCAACAGAGTCAACGACTACAACCAGAACTACCTTAAACAGAAAAAGAGCGCTGACCTGGCCCGCAGCAAGACCAACTGCGACAAGGCGCTGATCGGTTTCTGCCAGCAGCTCGGGAAATACGACGACCCTACCACCAAGGAGTACAAAACCCTGATCATCCGCGGCAGGGTCTACCTTGCACTGGAGAACATGGTGCAGGACGTGCTCGGGGCGGGCAAGACCGAGTTCAACCCCGAGCGGAAGAAAAATTACCAGAACCTGGTGAGCGAGCTTTTCTACATGATGAGTCATGTAAACGTGGAGGAGCGCGACCTGCCGCTGTTTAAAAAATTCATGTCCAGCACGCTCAAAGCCGCGCAGGAATGCGGAAACTCCGAGCTGGGCACGGAGGTGGTTAAGCTGATCAACCAGGGAGAGGAGGTCCAGCACTGGCTCAAGGTGGCTGAAAGCGGCTTCGAGGCTTCCGTGATTGAGTCCTGCTACAAGCCTGGAATGGACCTGGATAGGCTGCGCAAGCTGGGCGAGTCGGTCTGAGCCTGGCGGCTCCGGCCCGGGCCACGGGCCGCGCATTCTTTATAAAACGAGGGTCGCTTTACACGGCGGCCCTTTTTTCTTTTCCCGGTTATCCTGCGGAATGCCTGCCGGCAGGGGCGGGCAATGGATGGTCAGGAAAACAGGCACAAAGGGGCAAAGGCTCATTGACACAAAAGCCCCCGCCACCCCACACGTAGGGGTACGGCGTGCCGTGCCCGTGGAAGGGCTATCTAGCGGTTCGGGCGCGGATGAAAAACGCCTGTACTACCTGCAAACCAGCAAGTAGGGGCGGTTCGCGAACCGCCCCTACGATAGAATA
>JAFGTO010000012.1 GCA_016934095.1 Candidatus Glassiibacteriota bacterium | reverse complement strand
CCTCTGCCGAGCTCATAGGGGCGGCCGGTCTTCTCCTCGACAACCCCGGTAAAGCGGGCGGCGGCATTGATACAGATCGCCGCGGTCCACCAGCCGCCCACGCTCTTGTCAGGGTTGTTCCTGCGGCCCTCTTCGGTTGTGTACCACTGCTTGTCCGGGTGGGTGGACTCGAGGATCTTCTCTGCGGCGGCGCGGTATTTTTCATCCCAGGTGTAGAGGTAGGCGTCGGTCAGAATCTGCAGGTTGTTGCCGGCTTCGCGGGAAGTGTTGTCGATCTGGGCGAACCTGTTTTCGGTGATTTTCCAGCAGACCAGCTCGGCAATTTCCAGGGCGGTCTGCAGCACGCGTCGGTCCCCGGTCAGGTAGTAGCAGGCCATCAGGCCGCGGTTGTTGAAATGCCCGGACTCCGGATTCGAGCCCTCGCCCCAGGGCCAGCGCAGGCTGCCGAACCAGGTGAGCCTGGGGCTGCCCCGGTGCCCGCCGAGGGCGGCCTCGACCCCGTGGGCGGTATGGGTGAACTTGCCGCCGTTGTGCACCCCCCCGCGCAGGGTGTCGGTAAGGGCGTGGTAGAAATCAATGTCGCTCTCGTGGCGCAGGGCCGCCTCGGCCAGGCTCCACCACTTGAGGCTGGTCGCCGGGTCGCCGTCCAGGGTGCGCAGGCTCTGGAACAACATGCCGTAGCCGAAATCGTACTCCAGGTTGTAGTGGTTGACCATGGTGCGGCGCTGGTGCGGCCCGCCGGTCTGGTCCTTCTCGTTCTGGGCCCAGGTGTCGCCGAAATTGCGCCAGCCGTACTCATCGATGGACTCGATATCGGTAACCAGGTTTCGCTCCTCGTTGACCGCGCAGTGCATCAGGCGCTCGTAGGCCGGGAAGCGCTTGGGGTCGTAGACTGCGGCATCGTCAAAGAAGCCGCTGTCCAGGTAATGTGCCGCGGGGGCCCGCACCAGCAGGGGATGGTGGAAAGCGGCCATCAGGAGAGCTACCCGGTTTCCCGAGGCGGTGCTGCCCTGGGGCCCGGTATGGAAGAAGAAGGCCGCTTCGTGGGTCTTGATCTCGCCGCCGGCCAGCTCGTGGTGGTCCGGGAACTCCGCGGGCCAGAGGGCTACCCGCACGGTACCGTCCGGCAGGGCGGTAAGGGCTTTGGGGAAGTTCTGCCAGAAATGGCGTACGGCCACGGCCAGGCCGAACTTGCGGTCGCAGGCTTGCAGCCAGGCATCCGGGCGGTCGCGCAGGTAGGGCGCTACGCCGTCCAGGAGATATTTCGCCCCGCGGAAAGTCAGCGGGATTTTACCCAGGTGGTTCATGTGGTTGCGGTGGAACCAGTACTCGCCGCCGGAAGATTCCTGGTAGACTCCGCCGCCGCTGCCTGTCAGCACCACGCGGTCGAGCACGTCCTCGGCGCCGGCGCCCACCGAGAGCTGCACCGGGCCGTCGAAATCCAGGCGGGTGTACAGGGAGAGGTCGTCGAAGAAGAAACTCCCCGGCCTGCCAAGCACCCAGCCGCTGCGGTCGCCGTCCTCATCCACCAGGGGCAGGGTGGGGTTGAAATTCTCCAGGGTGAAGAATACCCGCACCAGGCCGCTGCCGGCGTAAAAGTGCAGCCTGGCCGTGTAGTCTGCCCAGCCCTCGCCGAACTTATAGGTGTCGAAATCGTAAAGTCTTCCCCTCACCGCCACCGTGGCGCGCACCGGGCCGCTGGCCTCGACCTCGAAGCTTTTTACCCTGCCCCAGCGGCTGGCCAGCTCCCGGCCAAGGGCATCCAGGCAACTGATGGCTGGAGCGCTCCCGGCGGCGGTAACCCGCTCGCTGTCCGCAAAGACACCATCCTTATCGTGGTCCAGGTAGACCGTGCCGAACAGGTCAAAATACTTCGGGTCGAGCAGGCAGCGCATCACGCCGGTCTCCACCTCCACTTTGCCGCCGGCCTCTCTCACCGCCAGCGGCGGAATGGCGCCGGGTTTCCTGCCGGTATCGGTCAGGGTGTAGCGGGCAGTGGAGCCGGCCGGGCAGTCCGCGACAAAGTCCATCAGCAGCCACCTGGTGGAGCCGTCCGGCCAGGTGGAGCTTGTCTCGAACTGGGCTGGCACAACCTGGCCGCCGGGGCCGAGCACGGCCAGGACACCGAGGTCGCTGACAGCCCCGCGAGGCAGGGGCACGCCGCAGGTCGCTACCTCGGCCCGCCTGGCATAGCCTGCGCTCTCGGTTACTGTGAGCGGTATCTCGAATGCCGAGAGGCTGCCGGCAGCGAAAGAAAGGCAGCAGGCAGCCCAGGCTGCCTTCCTGAACATGCGGATGAATGAGGTTGGCATTTTTCCGTCTCCTATAGTATCAGGCCATAACCGATATACTATTCCCGCCGGGACCTATTGGACCAGTTTCAGCAGCTCCTGCACCGCCCGCTCGAGCTGGCTGTCCGCGCCCGAGCCCTCCTCTCCGGGCGGCTCTGGCACGGTGATGTCCGGGACACAACCCTGGCGCTCCATGTTGACATCCGTCCCCCTGACATACCAGCCCCGGAACGGCACCCGGAAAACGGAACCGTCGATCAGGGTGGTCCCGCCGGTGGAGATCACCGCCCCGCCGGTAGTTGCTCCCACCAGGGGGCCGAGGCCCAGGGTCTTGAAAGCGTGGGAGAAGATTTCCGCGTTGCTGAAAGAGAGCTCGTTGCAGAGCGCGGCAACTGGCTTGACCCAGGAGTAGACCGGCAGGCGGTCCTGGGGGTAGCCCTTTTCCGTGGCTCCCCGCGGGATGGTGTAGGCGTGCCTGTCCACCGTGAGCACGGCCAGCAGGTAGTCGGTGATCCAGCCTCCGCCGTTGTTGCGCACGTCCACCAGCAGGCCTTTCTTGCCGTGGGCCTCACTGTAGAGCTCCTGCTCGAACTGCTCGAAGCTGGGCTGGTTCATGGCCCTGATGTGCAGGTAGGCAAGCTGCCCGGAGCTCAGGCTGTCGACCATCCGCCTGCGCCGGTCAACCCAGTCTTCGTAGACCAGGTCTCTCTGCCGCCCGGTGCTGACCGGCCTGATCACGACCTCCACGGTCTTTTTTCCGCCCGCCGGCCTTACTTCCAGGGCCACCGGCCGGTCCACGGTATCGTAGAGCAGCCGGAAGAGGTTGTCGCCGGGCTGCACCGGGCGGCCGTCCACCGCCAGGATAACGTCCCCGGGGTTGAGCCTGCTGCCGTGACGGTCCGCCGGGCCGCGGCGGAAGACATACTCCACCCGGAAGCCCGAGCCGGCGTAGCCCTCGTCCAGCTGGACCCCCAGGGCGCCGGCCTGCACCCCGGGCAGCCCGCTCCCGGGCGGGGAGATACCCAGGTGCGAGCCGTTGAGCTCGCCCAGCATCAGCCGTACCAGGTCATCGAAGTCCTCGCGGGCGCAGGAGCCATCCCTCACCGCGGGCAGGTATTTCCGGCGCATGGCCTGCCAGTCGGCACCGTGGAACTGCGGGTCGTAGAAGTAGTCGTTGATCGTCCGCCAGGCCTCCTCGAAGACCTCGACCCGCTCGGCCCGGTGGTCTATCTTCATGCGGGCCGCCAGGGGCAGGGCTTTCACTTTTTTATCCGCGAGGCTGACACTCGATGGGATCCCTCCTTTTTTCAGGAAATAGACAGTCTTGCCGTCCGGGGAATACTCGGGCCGGGAAGGGTTCTGTCCGCCGGAGGTCAGCGGGGTGAGATCCTCGCCCTCCCGCGTGATCGAATAGAGGTCCCAGGAGGCAGGAGAGCGCTCCCAGCCGGTCCTGGTGTCGGCCGAGAAAACGAAGGTCTTCCCGTCCGGGGAGACCGCGAACTCCTCTACGTCCGCCGGCAGGGCCGCCACCCGGCGCAGGCGGAGGTGGATGTCCTCGAAATCGATCACCACCTGCGGCGGGCCCTTTTTCTGCCCGTCCTTTTCCGGCTCTTCCCTCCAGCGCAGCTCCTCCGCGCTGAGGTCGGACTCTTCCCGGCGCAGGAAGACATAGTAGATGTCGGAATTATCCTGGCTCCGGCGGCTCAGGAAAGCCAGCAGGCGGCCGTCCGCGGAGAACGCCGGGCTCCTGTCCGAGTCGGGGTGCCTGCTGAGGTTGACCGGCCCGGCGGAGCCGTCCGCCGGCACCACCCAGACATCCTCGTTGAACTCGACATCGTTGCGGCTGAAAGCGATCCAGCGACTGTCCGGGGACCAGCAGAACTGCGGCCGGTCCCAGCCGGCGGAGAGCAGCCTCCGGTTGCCGCCGTCCGCATCCATCAGCATCAGGTCGCCGTTGCCCCGCACGTAGGCGACAGTGCGGCCGTCCGGGGAGGGCAGCGGGCCGTGCTCGGGCTGCGTGCCGTCGGTCAGGCGGCCGGCCTTGAGCTTGAGGGTGCGGAAAAGCTTTTTCCTGGTGGTGTCCGCGCTTTCCAGCAGGTAGATATCGTCATTGCCGGTACTGTCGCAGACAAAGAGCAGGCGGGTGGAGTCCGGCATCCAGCAGGGGCTGCTTTCGCGGCTGACAGTCCCGGTGAGCCGGCTGGTGTAGCCGTCGTCGAGGTTCTCCACGCAGAAAAGCTCTCCGCGCACCACCACCGCGGCCTGGGCTCCGTCCGGCGAGACAGCGAAGCTCTCGGCGCCCGAGGTGAAGGTTTTCCACTCGTCGGGGTTCTTCCGGCTGTCCGCGGGCAGGCTTACCTGGAGGAGCTTCGGCTCTGCGCCCGGCCCGGTGAAGAGGGTGTAGACATCGGTGCCGCGCTCAAAAGCGACCAGCGTGCCGTCCGCGCTGATCCTGGCCCAGCGCACCCCGTCCTCCCGGAAGAAAGTAACCGCTTCTCCCGGCTCATCGGGCGGGGCGGTGAGGGCCCGGCGGAAGAGGTTGGGCGCCCCGGCATACTCGCTGACGTAGTAGATCAGCCGCTCGTCTGAGGGCCAGAGGGGCGTATGCTCGGAGGCCGCCAGGCCGGTCAGCCTCTGGTAGTTGCCGTCCGCCGGGCTGTAGAGCCAGATGTCATAGTTGCCGCTGCCGGTATAGCCTTTTCTCCACCAGTAGTGGTAGCCCCGGGTAAAGGCGATCTTGTCGCCACCGGGGGAGAGGCGCACGTCCGCGGCTAGGACCGGCCAGAGCTTGGAGGGCATCCGGCCGCCGTCCGCCGGCACCCGGTAGGGAGTGGTGATCCGGCGCGGGCTGAAGTCCCGCAGGCTGACGAAGATCACCTCCGAGCCGTCGGCGCTCCAGTCGACCGGCCTGTCGCCCGCCCCCCGGAAAGTGAGTTGGAACACGGCCGCGCCCAGGGTGTCCACCACGAAGATGTCTGGGTCTCCCAGGCGGTTGCTGGAGAAAGCGATCCGGTCTCCGCGGGGGGACCAGACAGGGTAGGCATCGTAAGCCTCGTGCACGGTGAGGCGGCGTGCAGCGCCTCCGCCTGCGGGGACAATCCAGATGTCGCCGCCGTGGGAAAAGGCGATCCGCCTGCCCTGGGGGTCCGGGGCGGGGTGGCGCAGGAAGGGAGCGCCCCAGCGGGCCTCTCCAGCAGCCGGCAAGGCGGTGAAAAGAGTCAGGGCGGCGATCAGCCACCGGTAAACCGGCACGCGTAAAAAGCAACGGTTATGGTACATGAGCCTCTCCCCGGGGGGCGTTAGGGTGGAAAAGGTTCGGTGATTGCCACGCAGCCGTCCATGCGCAGCCGCAGGCTGCGAAAAAGGGGCCGCTGTTTTGAGCTGCAGCGAGGGAGCGTTAAGCCGGATAACTCATAAGGATTTTATCTTGAGCCTAATGAAACTCCGGTGGGGGCGGGCTGGCAGCCTTTTTGCTTTGGCACTGGTATTCGGCTGAACCGGCAGGCGGGAGCATGGCAAAAAGGATGCCAGCCCGCCCCTGCACGCTGATAGAAATCAATCAGGAATAATCCGGCTGCTAGAATAATTCGCGGGCCCTGGCCGCTACCTTTTCCGGGGTGAAGCCCCATTTTTCGGCCAGTTGTTTCCAGGGCCCCGAGGTGCCGAAACCCTCCAGGCCGATGATCGCGCCCCGGCTGCCGGCATACTTTTCCCAGCCCAGGCTCCGGCCGGCTTCCACCACCAGCCGGCGGTCGAGCGCCTGCGGTAAGACTTCTTCTTGATAGCTGTGGTCCTGCATCTCGAAGAGCTCCCAGCTCGGCATGCTGACCACGCGCACCCTGCGGCCTTCAGCCTCGAGCAGCTTCTGCGCCCCGAGACAGACACCGACCTCGCTGCCGGTGGCGATCAGGATCAGCTCGGGCTGGCCTCCGGAGGCTTCACTGATAACGTAGGCGCCTTTTTTCAGGCCGTGGGCATCGGCGTATTTACTGCGGTCGATGACCTCGAGGTTATGGCGGCTGAGCAGCATGGCCACCGGCCCGCCTTTATGCAGCACGGCCACTTCCCATGCGATGGCGCTCTCGGTGGCGTCCGCGGGCCGGATGACCACCAGGTTGGGGATTATACGCAGGGCCATGGTCTGCTCCACCGGCTGGTGAGTAGGCCCGTCCTCTCCCACGAAGATGCTGTCGTGGGTAAAGACGTAGATCACCTCGGCGCCGCTGAGCGCGGCCAGGCGGATGGCCGGGCGCATGTAGTCCGAGAAGACGAAGAAGGTGGCCCCGAAGACCTTGAGCCCGCCGTAGAGGGCCATACCGTTGAGGGCGGCGCCCATGGCGTG
>JAFGTO010000119.1 GCA_016934095.1 Candidatus Glassiibacteriota bacterium | reverse complement strand
TTCAATCTTATTGTTTTATCATAGGTTATAATTCCCTGAAAATCAAGTGGGTGCCGGGCCCGGTCCGAAGGCGCGAAATAAGAGATCAACTCAAGGGTCTCAATTTCTCCGGGGCCGCCCTGGCGATCAGGGCCCTGGCGGTAATCTCTGCAGGGTCAACCAATGCCGGAGACTCGATACTCCCCGGCGGCAGGGCCAGGGGCAGCTCCGTGCAGCCCAGGACCACCACCTCGGCACCTCCGGCGGCCAGGTGCAGAGCGGCCTGCCGGCATTCTTCCTTCGCCTTGCCGGTTACCGGGTTCGAGCGGGCTTTGATCCCGTAGCCCCTGTCATAGATAGCCCGGTGCACCAGGGTCTGTATCTCCGGGGAAGGCAGGACCAGCCGGTGGGCGCCGCAGCGGTCTTCCTGCAGGCGATCGTAGATGCCGGTCGCCATCGTACCCCCGCTCGCCATGACCCCAACCGCCGCACCACGGCCGAATTTCCCGGTGAGGGCAGCCCCTGTCTCCCCGATCATGTCCACCAGCTCGAGCTGCAGGCCCTCGTCTTCCATTTTACTTCTTACCTGGTCCAGGATCCGGGGAGAGTGCGCCGTGTTGCAGGCTATCGCCGCCACTGTCGCCCCTGCTGCTGCCAAAGCGCGCAGGGCCTCGAAAATACCAACGGCCGGGTTCCGTGTCTCACGACCCAGCAGGTACTCGGTGCGGTCGGGTATCCTGGCGCCGGCGGAAAAAAGCAACACTTCGAGGTGAGACTGGTCGGTGCCGTCGGTAACCGTGTTGTCGAAGATCCTGCGGTTAAGCTCCAGGCCGGCATACGGTCCCACCCCTCCGACAATGCCTATCACCGGTGCCTGCTTTTTCTCGTTCATCCCGGGCCCATCCTTTGGAAGGTACTGTCTGACAGTCAATTGTGCAGCTCGAGGATGTCTCCGTCCGAGAGGACTTCGTTGCGGTTGACTTTCTGCCCGTCGTACTTGTCCGTGCTCCAGATACGGGCGAACTTAAGGTGCTCGGCCATTTCCCGGTGCACTGTCTCGGCGAAATCGAGCACCGTGCTGCCTGAGGGCAGGACATAAGGCTCCTGCAGGTCGGGTTTTTTCCCCGGCGTCTTGGAGTAGACCCGGATAACGCTCAGCAGCTCGAACAGGGCCCGGCGGAAATCCTCCAGGCCCAGTCCTTTCTCCGCCGAAACCGCCAGCATGGGCGGGCCGGTTTCCAGCAACTGGCCCAGCAGCTCGAAATTTTCCTGCGCCCCGGGAGCATCCAGCTTGTTGCAGGCCACCAGCATCGGCCGGGAGACAATATGCAGCGGCTTGTCTTCGCCGGGTTCGGCGGCGGCCGACTGCGGCACCAGGCGTTTTTCTTCCAGGTGTTTCAGCGTGAACTCGAGCTGGCCCAGGGGGTCGGCCGCCAGGTCCACCACCAGCACCACCGCATCCGCGGCCTTGAGCAGGTCCACCACCCAGTGCTCCTCGTGCTCCAGGGAGACCGGCGGCAGGTCGATGAGCTGGATCTTGACATCCTGGTACGGCACCATCGCCGGGACAGGCACCCTGGTAGTGAACGGGTATTCGGCCACTTGCGGCTCGGCATTGGTCAGGACCGCTGCCAGGGCCGATTTCCCCACGTTGGGCGGCCCCGCCAAAGCCACCTGGCCGGCGCCCTCCTTATGCACCTTGAAAGAATGGCCCCTATGGCTCCTGGAAGCTTCCTCGCTGCTCTGACGGCGCAGCTTGGCCAGGCGCCGCCTGATGTCGCCCTGCAGGTGGTCCGTGCCCTTGTGCTTGGGGATCACCCGCAGCATCTCCTCGAGACACCTGATTTTCTCCTCGAGGGTCCCGGCTTCCCGGAAAGCCTGCTCGGCTTCAAGGTACTGGGGAGTCAGGTTGGCAGGCATGAGGACAGCCCTCCGGGTAAAAACAGCGGTCAAGCAGTTTTTTCAGCCATGGCAAGGCCGGCCAGCCGGCTCACCACTTCCGGCTCCACCCCGTAACAGCCGATCTGGCGGCCGTGCTCGATGGAATCGAAATAACGGCCGTGGTAATCGGTCCCGCCAGTGGGGATCAACTCCAGCCTGGCGCAAAGGCCCAACAGGTAATCCCTGGCAGCCAGGTCGTGCTTGGGAGTGTTCACCTCCAGGCCCAGCAGGCCGGTTTCCTGTAACTTCCTAACTTCGTCTTCTCCAGCCAGCAGGGGATGGGCCCAGACAGGAACTCCCCCTGCCGAGAGGATCAGCCCGATCGCGCCTGCGGCATCCACAAACGGCCTGGTGCGGGCGAATTCCCGGAAATAATTTACCATGAAATCGGGGCTGCCGAAAAATTCCACCGCTTCCGCGCTGTCAAAGGCCACTCCGCTCAGGTCTCCGCGCCGGTACATCACATCCAGCAGGTGGGACATGTTGGGTATCCCCTCCCCTGTCCGCCGGGCCAGCTCCTCATCGGCCACCGCCAGTCCCCGCTCGCGCCTGAAACGGTCCAGCAGCCCGGCCATGAAAGCCCGGGAGCGCTCCCTCAGGCCCGAGAGGTAGCCTGCGAGCCGCGGAGCCCGGCAATCGATAAAATAACCCAGGATATGGTGCCTTTCCAGGGTGGTCAGCTCCACCCCGGGGACCACTCTCAGTCCGGTCCCGGATGCGTGCCTGATACCGCGCTCCACAGAGGCGGTGGTGTCGTGGTCGGTGATGGCGATGGCCTGCATCCTGTTGCCGGCGGCCCGGTCGACCAGCTCTTCCACCGGGTAGCCCCCATCAGAGGCATCGGTATGCAGGTGAAGGTCGCAGGTGTAGTTCGGTTTCTCGGCCATTCTCAAATAAACTCAGCGCTTTGAAATATTAAGGTCTTCGGGTACATGGGCTGTCAAGGGCCGTTTCTATTCCTAGGACAACAATAAGCGGCGAAAGTGCATACATCGTATAACATACATAAAATTTTACAATTACACTGGAAACGGCTTGCCTTGCCCTTGACAGCCCACCAAGCGATGAATTTCACCACGGGGGGTTGAGGCAGTTTTTCAACGCCCCTCTTATGATTGATAAATCCCCTGAATATTGTTATAATACGGCGCAGCCGGGCCGGTTGTCAACCGTTCCGCTTAACCGGCGCTATCCCCTTACCGGGGAGTAGTCCGGACTAACCCGAACCCCGGAGGAGTACTGCCTTGGAACCCGGGAACCAATCGCTGGAAAACCGTTTCCGCAGCAAGCTGACCGAAACCGAAGACTTCGTGATCACGGTCGAGCTCGTACCCTCTCGCGGATTGATGCGCAAGGATTTCGGCGAGCTGATCGCCTTTGCCGAGCAGGCGGTGGAGTACGGCAAGATCGATGCACTCAGTTTCACGGACAATCCCGGCGGCAACCCCCGCCTGAGCCCCGACGTGCTGGGCCTGGATATCCTCTACCGCGGCATGAGCCCGCTGATCCACCTCTCGTGCAAGGATTACAACCGCAACGGTATCGAGAGCCGCGCCTTCCAGCTCAACCGTATAGGCATCCAGAACGTGCTGGCTCTTACCGGCGATTTCCCGGTGGATGGCTTTCACGGCATGGCCAAGCCCTCTTTCGACCTGGACTCGGTGGGCATGATCTGCATGCTGGACGAGATGAACCAGGGGCTCAAAATACCCGCGCGCAAGCCCGGAGCTTTCCTGCAGCTCGAGCCCACCGACTTTTTCATCGGGGCCTGCGTGAGCCCGTTCAAGAGGCTGCGCAGCGAAAGCTTCGCCCAGTATTTCAAGCTCGGGAAAAAGATCGCCAACAACGCCCGCTTCATTATCACCCAGGTGGGCTACGACGCCCGCAAGTTCGACGAGCTGCTGCGCTACCTGCGGCTGAACCGCATGGAGGTGCCGGTGTTGGGCGATGTCTACGTGCTGCACCGGGTGGTCTCGCGGCTGATGAACGCCAACCAGGTCCCGGGCTGCGTGGTAACCGACCCGCTGCTCGAGTGGGTCAACCGCCAGGCCAAGAGCGATGACAAGGGCAAGGCGGCCTTCGTCGAGTTCGCTGCCAGGCAGGTGGCGGTACTGCGGGGCATCGGCTACCGCGGGGCGCATATCGGCGGGTTCGGGATCGGGTTCGAGGACGTCAGGAAAATAATCGACACCTCCGAGGAAATCGCCGGGGACTGGCGCAGCTTCGTCAAGGAGCTCGCCTACCCCCAGGAGCGGGAGTTCTACCATTTCAGCTTCGATCCGGCGACCGGGCTCAATACCGATGAACACAACCTCAGCAACGACTGGGAGCCGGAAAAAGAAGCCATGCTGCCTTACCGCCTTATGAAACTGGTCCACGACAGTTTTTTCGAGGAGGATACCGCGGGGTTCAACCTGGCCCGGGCGCTCTGCCGCCGCCTGGACAGCTCGCCGCGGGCGGCGGGCCTGCTGTACCGGCTGGAAAAGACTGTCAAGTGGGTGATGAACGACTGCCAGGAATGCGGCGACTGCTCGCTGCCTGAGCTGGCTTTCCTCTGCCCGGAATCGCAGTGCGCCAAGTTCCAGCGCAACGGGCCGTGCGGCGGCTCACGGAACGGGATCTGCGAGCTGGAGGACCGCCCCTGTGTCTGGG
>JAFGTO010000118.1 GCA_016934095.1 Candidatus Glassiibacteriota bacterium | reverse complement strand
TAACAGGGATAAGGTGTTAAGTTATAGGATAATCCTGGTGCTTTGTCTCAGATCAGGATCAAGACCGGCACCGGGGAATCGAGAGTATGATTTCTCGGAATATCCTGCTTGAATTCAGGCATGACCGATCGCGGTCAATGTTTGAACAGACTTTTTTACTTTCATCGGTTGACAGGGGGATTCAATGTCCAGTCAGGTTTCGTTTCGCTATTACTTGGTTCTTGTCCTGTTGGCGGTTCTGTGCCTGATTGCCGGTTGCAGCGAAGAGCCGGTAGGCAGCGGCCGGCAGAACGAAGCATCAGACATCCTGCCCGTGCTTGCCGCCGGACAGAAATGGGAGCTTATCTGGAGCGACGAATTCAACGGCCGGGAGCTTGACCGGAAGGTGTGGGAAACCCCTGTAGGCGTTCGTCGCGATGGGTACTGGGCCGAAGAGGACAGCTACCTTGACGGCAACGGCAACCTGGTGATCAGAACCAGGAAAGAGGACGGCAAATACTACTCAGGGGCCATCCGTACCATGAGTAATTTCGAGCACAGGTACGGCTATTGGATCATCAAGTGTAAGTTCCATACCCAAGTGGGGCATTGGCCGGCTTTCTGGCTCTTTTCCAATCCGGGAGTCGGCATCGTGGGTGATGGGGGGCGCGACGGTACAGAGATAGACATCATGGAAAAACCCTGGCAAGACGAGGACAGAATAAACATGGCCCTGCACTGGGACGGCTACGGGGAAGACCACAAGAGCGAGGGCAAAGAGGCAGTGATTTCCGGGATCAGCCAGGGATACCACACTTTCAGCCTGTACTGGTCCCCCGAGGAATACGTCTTTTACACGGACGGGATAGAAACCTGGCGGACCAGCGCAGGAGGGGTATCCCAAGTTCCCGCATATATCAAGATTACGGACGAGGTAGGCGAATGGGGCGGAGATATCGGGCAAGCAAACCTGCCTGATTACTTTTACGTAGACTATGTGCGGGTCTACGATATCGTTGAATAGCTGTCCTTATGGCGTACCGGGTGCCTTGCCAGACTGATGCAGGCGTACCCGGGACGTTGTTTTATTACGATTGCATTTCCCGGGGAGGCCGGATAGATTCCAAGCTTCGGTTCCTTGAAATCAGCAAGCAGTCAGGGGGATAAGATGGGCGAAAAACAGGCGGATACACTGCAGGTCTCCTGCGCCCAGATGCACTGGGCCAGGCCTGTCGAGCGGAACATCGAAAAGACCAGGGAGCTCCTTGCCGAGGCAGCAGGCCAGGGCAGCCGGGTGGTCCTGTTCCCGGAGGCCAGTATCACCGGCTACTATTTCCCTTACGCAGTGAAGCTTTCGCGCAGCGAGGTGATGGCCGCGCTGGACGAAGTGGCCCGTGCCGTGAAGGAAGCGGGAATCTGGGCCATTGTCGGCACGATCCGGCCCTGGCGCGAGGGTTACCTCAACCTGGCCCACGTTATCGACCCCGGCGGCAGGGTCACGTATGAATACGCCAAGGTCCAGATGGCCGGCCGGGACGAGCGCAAGCACTGTATCCCAGGCAACAAGGTGGCTTTTTTCCGGATCGATGGGATCGACTGCACGATGTCGATCTGCCGGGATGGCCGCCACCCGGAGCTGTTCCGCATCCCGGCGATGATGGGCGCCAAGATTTTCTTCCAGCCCTCGTGTTCCAGCGACAGCCTCGAGGCTGTAATCTGGAAGCGCACCTCGGGCAGGGCGCAGCAGGTGGCGGGCCCCAAAGCATTCATCCACCACGCAGTGGCCAATACCGTGGGCCAGTCTCCGGACGGCAGGCAGACCTCGAGCGGAGAGTCGTTCATCTGCGACTGCACGGGGCTGCCACTGGCCCGGGCCGGGTATTACGAGGAATGCCTGATTACAGCCGTGCTGGACCTGGAGAAAGCCAGCGGCTACTATGCCAAACAGTCTGCGGAACACCCGGAATTCCTGAGAGAGCACTGGCAGCGGATGATGGAAGAAGTGCGCGAGCGCGCAGACCTGGACCCCGAGCAGGAATAGCCCGGGGCCCGGAAGGCGGCAGCAGGTGAAAGCCCGGGTCTGCGGCCCGCTGCAAGGGGGATGCGGCCCTGCAGGGAGGATCGACAGTTGCGGTTCCTCTGGTGTCAGCCGGTTTCAGCTATCGCTGCATGGACTGTATCAGCTTTGTCTGAGCGTTCCAGTTGCCCGGCGCTCTCCAGCAACCCATCCAGGACGCCGGACTCGATCAGGGAAATCATGATCTCCACGATATCCGGGTCGAACTGGGAGCCGCTGCAGCGCTTGAGCTCCTCGACAGTCACCTCCACCGACATGGCTTCGCGGTAGGGGCGGCTGCTGGTCATGGCGTCGAAACTGTCCGCCACCGCCACTATCCTGCCCTCCAGGGATATCTCCTCTTTTTACAACCCATGCGGATATCCGCGCCCGTCACAGCGCTCGTGGTGGTGGTGGATAAAATTCATCACTTTTTTCAGCTGCATGATATCCTTGACTATCTTGACTCCCATGGACACGTGGTTTCTCATCATCACGAATTCCTCTTCGCTCAACCTGGTCGGCTTGTTCAGCACGGCATCGGGGATGCCTATCTTGCCCACGTCGTGAAGAAGCGTGCCGATACGCGCCTGCTCGATCCGCTTCTCGCTCCAGCCGAGCTCGCGGGTGATATGCACGACATAACCGGTTACCCTGTCAGTATGACCGCGCGTATAGGTGTCGCGGGCCTCGATGGCGTTAGCCAGCACGGCCACGCTTTTCTCGAAAAGATTTTTCAGGTCCTGGATCAGCTCCGAGTTCATTATCACGGTGATAGCGCTGCTGCCCAGGGCCTGGAGCAGATATTTGTCGGTGCTGGAAAAATTCTCTCCCTTGCTCTTGTTAAACGCGGCCAGAATGCCTATGGGAGACTTGCCCTTGACCAGCGGCATGCAGACAAGATTGCTCAGGTTGACTCCCAGTCGCTGAAGTCCCTTTTTTATCTCCGGAGAAGGTGCGTTCTCCATCAGGGTTTTTTTCTGGCTCAGGCAGGTGTTGAAATCAGGCAAATGGCTGAGGATGTCCCTGTCGGCTTCGAGCCGCTCCAGCAGCTTTCTGTCGTTGGCGTACAGGTGGTATTTAGCGGGGTCTTTTTCCCTGAAATAGATCAGCCCGTAATCGCAGGCGAGCAGGTGGATGACGTTACCGATCAGCTCCCGGATAATGAAATCGATGTCGGTGTGAGCGTGTATCTTACGGGCGATTTCCTGTACCTGGTCCACTACCACCACGTGGCTCTGTAAGTCGAAGTAGGTCGTGTTCAGATCGGAGTAGGCTTCGTCGAGCTGACGGTCGGTATCGGCGAGTTTTCTCAAGGTCCGGTAGCTGCCCAGCGCGGTGCCGCCCACCGAGGCTATGTTTTCCAGGAAGAACCTGTCATGCCGGTCATAAGCCGCCTTCTCCGGGTTCATTACGCAAATCAGGGCCATCGGGACATTGTTCAGCATGAAAGGAACTCCCAGAAACTGCCGGACACTGGGGAAACCCTCGAGGGTGCGGTCGAGCTGTGAATAGGCATATTTGGCCAGGTGCAGCTTTTCGCCGCTGAGCAGCATCCGCTTGAAAGGCAGCCGCTTATTGTCGCAAACCTCGGCTCCGATTTTAAACCGGGCGACATTCCGCTTCCGGTCGGCCAGGAAAAGCAGCTCGTGTTCCGGGAGCAGGATCATCGAGTGGCTGCTTTCGGTGCTGTGCATGGCCTTGAGCGCCAGGTCCCTGCAGATCCGCTCGAAGTCCTCGAGCTTCTGGATCCTGCCCAGCAGGTCGTTCATCTGTTCGATGACAATGGCCTGGGAGTGGACCTCCTCGAGCAGTGAAGCGATATTGTTTTCCAGCGATGTCAGGCAGCGCCGCCCGGTCTGGTTTTCGCCGCAGTCTGCCGGGGACCCGCCCTCGGGGGGAGTCTCGCAGGTCAGCTCGCTGATTTTATCCTCGATCCGTGCGGCAGGGTAGGGGCTGATGAAACATGCCGCAGCCAGGCCGCCGTTTATCAGCTCCAGCAGGAATTCTTCTTTCGGCCTGTTACGGCAGAGGAGTATCGGCCTGGTCCT
>JAFGTO010000011.1 GCA_016934095.1 Candidatus Glassiibacteriota bacterium | reverse complement strand
TCCGGCAGACCGCGGGCCGCAGGTTGTACTGCATCCTGGTGTTCTGGGTCTTGGCGGCCACCAGCAGGGAATTGGCCACCACCACGGTGTAGCCCTCGGGCAGTGAGACAGGCATCACCCGCAGGGGAAAGAAGTCGATTTTCAGGGCCTTGCCTTTCTCGCCGAGGATCGAGGCTGCGTGGTCCATGCCGCCCCCCTGAGTGCCCACGTACCACTCGGCGCGGGCCATGCGCTCGGCCAGGGCGATCGGCTCCAGCTCGATGCCGGACACCTCGAGCAGGGCTATGGCCGCGGCCACCACCAGGGTCGAGCTGCTGGAGAGGCCGGCGCCCACCGGCACGCTCCCGGAGAAACAGGCGTCGAAACCCCGCAGCCCGTCGAGCGTGCCGAACTCATCCACTATGCCCTGGAGCCCGGCCTTGACATAATTGCCCCAGTCCCCGGTCTCGTAGCGGGGGATCTTGGAAGCGAGCTCGAAATTGCGGTCCGGGAACTCAGGGTTGACCACCCTGACCTTGAGGTCGTCGCGGGGGGAGACAGCCACCATCATGTCGTAGTCGATCGCCATCGGCATCACCGGCAGCCCGTTGTAATCGGTGTGCTCGCCGATCAGGTTGACCCTTCCCGGGGCCCGCAGCACGCTCACCTGTTCGATGCCCGGGAAACGGTCGGCGAAAGTCTCGATCAGCTTTACCAGCCGGGAGCTGACATCGATATTGTAGACCCGGTCCAGCACGGCGGTAATTTCCGGGTCCTGGTTCCTGATCCCGGTCAGAAGTCGTTCGAGCTTAACCATGAATTTTTCCTCGGGTTATGATGTTAGCTGCTTCAGGCCCATCCCCGCAAGGCAGGCTGCGCCCGGCCGGTCTGTCCCGGATGCTTTTCCTGGGACAGCCTTACTCCGGGCAAAGCGGGCGGCTCAGAGCCACCGGAAAGTCAATCCGGGCTTTCCTGGGTGTCGGGTGGAGAAATGCGTTCCTGCCTGGGTTTGGAATCGGTGGTGAAAATCACCCGGTCGTAGGTGCATCCCGGCCTGAGACGGCGGAAATTGACCGGTTTGCAGTCGTCGTAGCGCTTGTCCTCGATCGTGACCCGGAAAGGCCCGTCGATAGCGAATTCCAGGCCGTCGACCATCTGCACGTCATGCAGGGTGATCTCGGTGGTTTCTCCGGCCAGCGGCGTCATGGCTCCCAGTTTGCCCCAGCCGATGTCTTCGTCCGCCTGTTTTATCCTGACCATCGGTGAATTCATCTGCGCTGCTCCTTGAAAGGCGCCTCCGGCACTATCGCTGTCTGCGGATGCGCTCTATTTCCCGGTACCCTATGTCCCGCCTGAAATACTTGCCCTCGAACGAGATTTCCTCGATCCCGGAATAGGCGGCCGCTGCGGCCAACTCGACATTCCCGCCCAGCCCGGTAACTCCCAGCACCCGTCCCCCGGCGGTTACCACCTGTCCATCGCCCCGGACGGTGCCCGCGTGAAAGACCACCAGGTCCTGCCGCCCGGAAAGCCCGGGACCGAACCGGACAGGCTTGCCTTTTGCATAGTCTCCGGGGTAGCCCCCGGAGGCCAGCACCACGCAGACAGCCGCCTTATCCGGCAGCGTGCCCGCCTGCATCCCGGCCAGCGAACCGGCGGACACGGCCTCGAGCAGCGAGACCAGGTCGCCGTCCAGCAGCGGCAGCACCACCTGGGATTCGGGGTCGCCGAAACGGCAGTTGAATTCCACCACCTGCGGGCCCCCGGCCGTGAGCATCAGCCCGGCATAAAGACAGCCGCGGTAAGGACAGCCCGCCTCTTTGAGGGCGGCCACCACCGGCTCCATGATCTCCGAGCTCACCTGCGCGATCAGCTTCTGCGTGGCCACTCCAACCGGCGCATATGCGCCCATTCCCCCGGTATTGGGGCCGGTGTCGCCCTCGCCCACCGCCTTGTGGTCCTGGCTCGGAACCAGGGTCAGGATGTTCTGGCCATCCACCAGGGCCAGCACCGAGAGCTCTTCGCCGGCCATCAGCTCCTCAACCACCACGGTCTCCCCGGCAGCGCCGAAAGCACGGTCGTGCATCATCAGGTGCAGGGCCCGGCTGGCTTCCTCCCTGGAGCGGCAGACCACCGACCCCTTGCCAGCGGCCAGCCCGTCCGCCTTGACCACACAGCCCTCTGGGCCCGCGCTGACATAGTCCAGGGCCTGCTGCAACCCGGTGAAAATCTCGAACCCGGCGGTGGGCACTCCGGCCTGCCGCATCAGGTTCTTGGCGAACGCCTTGCTGGTCTCGATACGCGCCGCCGCCGCGGTCGGCCCGAACGCGGCAAGGCCCCGCTCGTGCAGGCGGTCTACCAGGCCCTCGGCCAGGGGGGCCTCGGGACCCACCACGGTCAGGTCGACTTCGTGGGCCAGGGCGGCATCGACCAGAGTCAGGATGTCCGTGGGCGAGACATCGATACTTTCGGCCAAGTCCTCGGTCCCGGGCGTGCCCCGGGTGATCAGGAACTTCGTCTCCGGCCTGTCGGCGGCCATCCGCCAGAGCAGGGCGTGCTCGCGGCCGCCGTTTCCTATGATAAGTATTTTCATCTGGTTTTTCCCCCGGGCTTGACAATTACCTGCCGGTACAGTTGTCGATCCAGTCAAGGTAAGGCCCGTGCCCTGCAGCCACCGTCAGGGCGATGACCTCCGGCACTTCATAACTGTGAAGCTCGAGGACCCTGGCCTTGAGCGCCTCGAAAAGCCCGGACCGGGTTTTCAGCACCAGCAGGGCCTCGCCCTCATCCTCCACGCTGCCCTTCCAGCGGTAGATCGACCTTACCGGCCCGATCACGTTGCCGCAGGCGGCCAGCCGCTCCTCGACCAGGGTCCTGGCCAGGGCTGCCGCAGCTTCCGCGCCCGGCGTGGTAACAAAAACCACGAAATGGCCCTCTGCACCGCTATCAGCCATAGATCCCCCCTGGAAGTATAAACCCGCCCGCCACCCGTCCACCTTGAAAAAGCTAACATCATCCGCCCGGGATAGCAAGCAGGACAGGCAGCCGGCAGTCCCCGCAGCAAGCCGCGGAAACAGGCAATCCATGAAGAAAGACCGCGCCGGGAAACCGGAGCCGGCCCGCCTGCCGCAGCCCGGCTAAGTGGCGGTCTCGAGCGGCTCGAGGTCCAGTTTTTCACCCATTTTCTGCCGCCAGAACAGCTCGTAGGGGTCGGCCCAGTCGATTTCACTCCCTGCGCGGCGCAGGCGAATGATATAGCTTACCACCTGGATGACCTTGTAGAGGCTGTCCCGGGCGCCGTCCAGGTCGAGCGTGCCGTGTCCGGGCAGCAGCACTTCCCAGTTTTCGGCCCCGGGGTAACGGTACAGCTTCCAGAGGCTCTCCAGGTACTGGTCCCAGTCGCAGTAGTCGGCGCCCATCCAGGCATGGCGTCCGAAATGCAGGACCACGTCCCCGGAAATCAACACCCGGTTGGTCATCCAGTCCAGGGCGAAACAACTCGACCCGGGAGTGTGTCCCGGGGTTTGGATCACTGTCATCTCCACACCGCCGAAATCCAGCCTGTCCCCGTCGCCGAAAACCTCGGGCCGCTCGACAGGCTTGGCAATCCGGGCGGCGGCCATCGCCTTTCCGCCCCTGACCGCCCCGGCGTCATCCCGGTGAATGAACACGGCCGAGCCGCGCTCCGCGTATGCCCCGGCGCTCTCGATGTGGTCGCCGTGCATGTGGGTCAGGAGCACCCACCTGACCTGGCCGGGGTGGAAGCCGAGCTGGCGGATCTGGGTCTCGATCATCGGCCGGAACCTCTCGTAGCTTGGATCGATCAGCAGCAGGCCTTTCCCGGTATCCCAGAGGTAGATACATTGGTGGTAGTCCTCGGGGCCCAGCAGGTAGAGACCGTCCAGCACCCTCATCGGCCGGCGCTGGATCGGCAGGGTAATCTGGCCCCAGCGATACGAAAAATCGCTCCACAACTGGCAGTCGTCCTTCCAGTCTCGGCCCGCCTCCCAGTGCTCGTACTTGAACTGCTCGACAAAGGTCATCCGGTCGTGAACCACCGGGTAGCCGGCCGGGCTGTGCTGAACCACCCTGGCGTAGCTGCGAGCTTCGACCCCCTCCGCTGCGGCCGGGCCAGCCTGCCGCTCTTTCCGGGCGCAGCCTGCGCCCAGGCCCAGTCCGCCCAACGCGATAAAATGTCTGCGGTCCATGATCTCCTCTCCCGAGCTGTGGTTATTACTTGTTTTTTCATCCGAGACCGACTAGTTTACTTCCTCGACAAAAACGGCTCCAGCGCAAGTCCCCGTTCCTTTCGCAGCACAGTCCCTCGCGAACGGCTGTCCCTGCCGGAAGGTCAATGACTGGCTATGCGGCAGCTTGCGGCATCCCCGGAGCCTAAACATTTCAGGCTAGCCGGCATCAAATGCTTACGGCCGCTCCGTGCCTGAAACCGGGAACCCGGCACCGGAGCCGGAGCTATAAATACCAGGACGGCAATATCATCTGGTATGCATTTTTATCAGCAACACTAAAAGCACGTTGAAATATTTAGGATCTCGAGTATATAGGCTGTCAAGGGCCGTTTCCATTCCTGGGACAGCAACAGGCGGCGAACGGGCCTTAATTCCATAAGAAATTGAAACTATAACAGTTACACTGGAAACGGCTTGCCTTGCCCTTGACAGCCCATGAAGCAATAAATTTCATCACGGGGCGTTGAGGTGTTTTTT
>JAFGTO010000117.1 GCA_016934095.1 Candidatus Glassiibacteriota bacterium | reverse complement strand
GTAAGTGTTCGGGGATAGTCTTCCATACCCCGATATACTATATGTAGTGTGTACCTGAGTCAAGGGGATACCCCCATTTCTTTATTCCCGAACTTGTTCGCGCTATGACTAATTTCCGCTGGCTGAATACTATATCTCTGACATCAAATTAGTATAACACGTAATTTGGGATTAGAGCAAGTGGAAAAATTAGTCAAGATTCAAAACGTCAAGGCGCAAAGCCGTATTTCGGGTATTTTGTGGCGTTAACTTGTCAGTAGTTTTTCCTGGAGCTTTGATCCGGCCCGGTCAGGGATACCCCGGTCCCTTCAGCTCTGGAGGACCGTGTTTTGCAGGACCGGCCGGAGCCGGTGTCCGGGCGCTGCCGTGCACATTACCACTGCTTGACAGGCAGGTGGATACGCGCTAAAGTACATAACGACCAAAAATTCTTCGCGATCAAGAGCCGTGGCCGGTCCGCTTTCTCCCCCGGCCTGAACTTCGACTGCAGGAGGGCCTGATGGCTAAGCCGTTGTTTTCAGCTCTGTGTTTTATCTTGTTTGTGAGCAGTTGCACGCAGGGCCCCGCCGGTTCCGGCGGTCCGGCCGCAGGCTTCGAGGCCTGGCCCGCTCCGGTGGAGGTCCGCATCTACCAGGGGGCATTCAGCCGCGACCCGGACTGCCGGGCGATCAGGCTGGAGGGCCTGGCCGGAGAATATCTCTCGGCCCAGGTGGTGGTAAAAAGCGGCCGGGATATCAAAGGCCTGGCCGGGGAACTTTCGGAGCTTGCCGGGCCTGGTGGGGCCGTGATACCTGCGGCTGCGGGCCGCGTGCGCTACGGCGGTTTCATCCCTGTCGATGAGACCATGTGCATGACGGCCGACCCGCTGCTCGAGGAGACCTCGGTCGAGGTGCTGGCCAACCAGGCCAGGCCGGTCTGGCTGACCCTGAGAGTGCCGCCGGAAACGACGGCCGGCAGCTACCGGGGCCGGTTCGAGCTGAGCGCCTCATCCGGGGGCCGGGCCGGGTTCGAGGTGAGCCTCGAGGTGCTCCCGGCAAGGCTCCCGGATCCGCCGGACTGGAGCTTCTACCTCAACATCTGGCAAGACCCGACCCCGGTGGCCGCAGCCCACCGGGTCGAGCTCTGGAGCGAGGAGCACTGGAAGATGCTCGAACGGTATGCAGAGAACTTCGCCGCCCACGGGATGAAGGGGATCATGACCCATATCGTTTACGATCCCTGGCAGAGTGTGAGGGGGTACGCCAGCGATGCCATGGTGGAATGGAAGTATCCGGGTGAATTCAAGCCCGGCGGGGCGGACAGGTTCGAGTGGGACTTCACGGTCTTCGACCGGTACGTGGAGCTGATGATCAAAGCCGGGGTGCGAAGGCGGATAGACTGCTATTCTCTGGTCATGGGCCCCGGAGGCACCACCGATGCCCATATCCGCTACCTGGACACCTCGGCGGGTACCTTTCGCACCGCCAGGCTCAGCGTGGGCGAGCCGCTCTGGCGGGAAGCCTGGGCCGCCTTCCTGCCGGTGCTGAGGGGGCACCTCAAGGAAAAGGGGTGGTTCGACAAGGCGGTGATCGGTTTCGACGAGAAGCCGGAGGAGGTGATGCGCACAATCTTCGATTTCCTCAACCGCACCGTGCCGGATTTCAAGGTAGGCTCCTCAGGGGGCTTTCCGGGCGATGACGGCAAGCTGGCGGATGAGATCGTGCTGATCATCGATAACCTGACCGACCCAAGCCTCTGGAAGCAGTACGAGCCCCTGGTCAAGCGCATGCGGCAGGACAAGGACCGCATAGTCTCTTTCTACACCTGCTGCTGGCCTCATTTCCCCAATACTTTCCTCTTCTCTGGGCTGAGAGAGTCGAGGCTGATGCCCTGGCTCGCCTGGAAGTACGGCCTGGACGGTTACCTGCGCTGGGCGGTGAACCTCTACCCGGAAGATGTCTGGAACCAGCCTCTTTTCACCTGGCCTTCCGGAGACATGTTTTTCGTCTATCCCGGCAGGCACGGCCCGCTCGACAGCATGCGCTGGGAGCTGCTCCGCCAGGGGATTCAGGACTATGAGGCCCTGAGGATCGCCTGGGAGATGGCAGAGAGAGCGGGCAGGGAGGACCTGCTCGACAAGCTCCGGGAAGCCGTGGACACCGGCACCATCATCGATTCCTGCAGCTGGATACCGTACATTGCAGAGGCCAGGAAAACAGTCAACCAGGTGATCCGCGAGCTGGGGGCACCGGTTTGAAATCGAGACCTACCTGCACCCGTGCGGATTTTTCAGCCTGGAAACCTGGACCGGGCTGCTGCGGGAGACCGGGTTCGAGGTAATGCGGATGAAGTTCGAGCAAGGCGCTCCGGCCGGCGGCGGGAGCTGCCCGGTGTTCGTTTGCCTCAAGCCCCCGGCCGATGTTTCGGGCTGACCCGGACCTGTGCCGCCCTGCGTGAGGTGGACCGCTGACCGTATCGGTCCGAATGTGGCCTGCCGGTAATTCTCTGAGGCAGGGCACGACAGCCGGGCGCCGGATTGAATGATATCGCGGCCGGAAAGCAATGGACACCGTAACTCTCAGATAGTATAATGAATGAAGTTGTATATTTTTCACCGGTCTGTTAAGACTTCCCGTAATTCGCGAGACACGATATTCTTGCCTGAGGAGGTAATAGCCCCCTTGCCCGGATTATTCACGAAGCCTGATTTGTCCGAGAGCAAGGAAGCGGCGGTGAAGCTGTACTGTCGTACCGCGAGCCGCAGATGACGC
>JAFGTO010000010.1 GCA_016934095.1 Candidatus Glassiibacteriota bacterium | reverse complement strand
GGCAGAAAACCACCGGGTATTCGAGGCCTTTGCTCTTGTGCACTGTGGCCACCCTGACCGCGTCCTCATCCGTTTCCAGCCGGACTTTCAGCTCCTCGGGCCGCGGGGAGTCGGGGTCTCTCTGCTCGGAGAGCCACTTGACCAGGCCCCTGATACCGGGCTTGCTCTCGAGGGAATGCCGGTGGAGCACCTCGGCGAGCTGGACCAGGTTGGTCAGGCGGCGCTCGCCGTCGGCGAACCCCAGCAGCCGCTCCCTGACTTTCTCTGCGGAGACCAGCCCGGCGAACAGGCGGATGAAGCCGTGGTCCTGCCAGGTGAGGTTATACTGGCCGAAGCGGTTCATCCATCGTTCCAGGCCGCTTTCGTGTTCCTGCAGCCCGGCCAGGCTTTCCCCGTCCAGGCCCAGGATATCGGTGGCCAGGGCCGCTCTCAGCAGGTACTCGTCCCCGGGCTCGGCCACTGCGGCCAGCACCCGCTCCAGTTCCAGGGCCTCATGGGTATCGAACAGGTATTCCCTCTCGTGCAGCAGGCTCGGGATGTTTAGCGCGGCCAGGGCCTGGCGCACCTGTTCGGCCTCGGCATTCCGGCGCACCAGCACGGCGATGTCTCCGGGCTTTAGCGGCTCGCCGCCCAGCAGCGCCCGGCCCTCCCGGCCCAGGCTCACCAGCCGGGAGACCTCCACGGCCACGGCCCGGCAGGCCAGTTGGCGCGCATCCCCCTTCCTGATAAAACCGTCCCGGGTCAGCAGGCTGTCCGGCAGGCTGCCGGTATCCATCAGCCAGAGCTGTAACGGGGCCTGGCAGCATCCATCCAGCAGAAGCTCCCCGCCGCCGGGGGCGCGGGCCGGCTCTGCGGGACGGAAACCGATCCAGTCGAAGACAAAGGGGAGTTCCACCCCCGAGAAAATCGCGTTCACCGACTCCACCAGTCCGGGTTCCGAGCGCCAGTTCCGGCCCAGGGTGTAGACCCTCTCTACCTGGCGGGCCGCCTCGCGGTAGGTGAAAATGTCTGCCCCGCGGAAACCGTAAATGGCCTGCTTGGGGTCGCCGATCAGGAACAGGCTGGAGTTTCCGCCTGCGAACACCCGGCTGAAAACGGCGTACTGGACCGGGTCGGTGTCCTGGAATTCATCTATCAGCACGGCCCGGTATTTCTCTCTCAGGGTGCGGACCAGCGCCCTGGAGGTTTCGCCCCGGACCGCCTCCAGCATTCCCAGCAGCAGGTCATCGTAGAACTGGACGTTACGCTGCTGCTTGCGCAGGGGGAGCTCCTCGCGCAGGAAGCGGAACAGGTCGGTCTTGAGGAAGAGGAAGTGCCGTTCGGCGGCCCGGCTGACCTCCCCGGCGCTGCGGCTCAGGCTGGCGCAGAGGTCTAAGATGCGGTGCTGCGGGACAGTGCCCTGTTTCGTTACCGAGGCCTCCAGGCCTTCGGGGGTGAACCTCGCGATATTCCCGAAATCGAGCGGCAGCGCCGGTTCGGCCGGGGCAAGGTAGTCATCCATTTCTTTGACCAGGGCCGGCACCTTGCCGCCGTAGCTGCGGGCATTGAGTCCCGAGCCGGCCAGCAGCTCCTGGACCTCTTCCGCGGCAGCGGGCCAGGCCCGCCTGAGCTCGTGGTAGGTCTTTCTGAACCCGGAGAGGAGCTTTTCCAGCTCGGCTGGCGGCAGCGGCCCGGCCTGCGGCACGATATTCAGCCTGGCCGGCGAGGGGTGGCTCCGCGCCAGGCCGAGAAAATACCCGGGGCTTTTGATTTCCTGCTGCGCGCACTGCACTACTTCCGGGGGCAGCTCGTAGAAGTTCCTGCGCCAGAAGTCCTCCACCACCTCCCGGACCAGCCGGCTCTGGTCCGTGATCAGCTCGGTGTCGAAAGGGACTGCGCTTTCGAAGGCGTTCTCCTGGAGCATGCGCCCGCAGAAACCGTGTATGGTCGAGATCGCGGCCTGGTCGAAAGTGCGCAGCGCCCCGGAGAGGCGCCCCAGGGCGAGCTCCCTGCGGCCGCTGTCGCGGTACCCGGCGGCCAGCTTCTGCAGGAGCTCCTCGCCGCCGGCCCCGCCCGGGCACTCGACCTCAGCCAGCAGGGACTTGAGTGCTCTCCTGGTCCTGTCCCGCAGCTCCGCAGTGGCGTCGCGGGTGAAAGTCACCACCAGGATCCGCTCCACGCCCAGCCCCTGTTCCAGCACCAGGCGCAGGTAGATCCCTGTAATGGTGTAAGTCTTCCCGGTGCCAGCGCTGGCCTCGATCAGGTTGGTCCCGGTAAGCGGGCTTTTCAGCAGGTCGAATTCTCTCACAGCCTGGTCTCCTGCTGGTGTTCGAGCAGGGGGCGGTAGACTTCCAGGGCGGCCTGGCAGAACTCCCGGTCCAGCGGGGGTCCGGCTCTCCCGAAACAAAGCTCGAGGTACGGGTCATCGCAGTCTCCCCGGCTGTAGTCGCCCCCCTGCCAATCGGCGAGGGCCTGGTGCAGGGCCGTGTCCTCGGGTCTCTGTTGGGTTACCACTGCTTTGGCGAATTTCCAGGACGCCGTGGGGAAAAGCTTCCAGGGACGGGTCAGGCCCTGGCGGTAGCAGCGGACCAGGCCTGCCAGCACCTGCCCGCAGTCCTCGACAGGCGAGTAGCGGCATTGCAGGTCGTGGCCGGAAAAAATGCTGGTGCCGGGGTAGCCTTCGGGCCTGAGAGCGCCCAGCAGCAGGTGGCTGACCCATGTGCGCAGACGGTCGGCGGGCTTGACCGCCCCCGGGCGAAAGCGCAGCAGGGCCTCGGGGTAGATCTCTATCAGCCGGCCGACAACCCTGCAGCCGTCCAGGTCCAGGTCCACCTCCAGCGGTGCCAGCGGCTCCAGGCTGCGGAACTCCCGCACCCCGTCGAGGAATTTCTCCACCTCCTCGCTGGTCAGGCGGTAAAAATACCTGCCCACCGCCCCGTGCGGCAGCCGTCCGGCCGCCCTGGCCGGCCCGTAAAAAGCCATCGGGTCCAGGCCCCTCAGCCCTTTAGCGGCCAGCTCGTCCTTGAGGCGGTACCTCTCGAGCTGGACCAGGCTGAAAGCCTCCCGGTCCTCCGGCGCCTTATAGGCCTCTTCGAGGTAGATGCCCAGCCGCCGGGTCAGCAGGAACCTGGCGGGATTGACCAGGAAAGCGCACAGGTCCTCTACCTCCACGGTATCCCATTCCTCTCCGGGAGCGGGCAGGGACGAGGGGATGAATTCTCCTGCCGGGTCCCGGGGCCTCAGCGACCTGGCGGCGGCCCGGCAGTTTTCTGCGGAATAGCTGAACAGCCCTGTGGCGCCGCTGAAGTAGTCCGGGTGGAAGGGCTGAAGACGGTGCCGGGTTACCACGTGCCCGAGGATCTCTTTCGATGGGTGGCTGAACCCGCGCTCGACATAGTCCAGCAGCTCGCTCACTACCACCGAGGGCGGGATGCTGCTGTTGTCCTGGTCGCTCCGGCCAACATAGCTGACGTGCAGCTTCTCCCTGGCCGAGAGGACCGCCTCCAGGAACAGGTAGCGGTCTTCGTTCCTGCGCGAGGGGTCGCCGGGCCGGGGATCCAGGACCATCAGGTCGAAACCGGCGCTTTCGCTGCGGCGCGGGAACGCTTCATCGTCGATCCCGACCAGGCAGATCACCTTGAAGCCGATGCTGCGCATCGGCACCATGCTGCAGAAAGTTACTCCCCCGGTAATGAAACCGTAGGCGGAAACCCTCTCTTCCAGCCGGCGAGCCAGGCAGTGCCTGGCGACCTCGAGGCCGACCTTCTTGCCGAAGCCGGCGGCTGAAGCATCTGCGGCCATCCGGCCGAGGGTTTCCCTGACCCGCTGGAGCTCGCCCTCGGAGTCATCCCCCGGCTCGAAGAAGTCATCGAGCATCCCGGCCAGGCAGGCGGCCCACTCGCCCAGGGACCGCGGCTCTTTCAGGGCTTCCAGCCGGCTGAAGAGCTGTCCCGTAAAGTCGAGCAGCCCGCCGAGCACCAGTGCCCGGGTGCTCTCGAAACCCTCGAATGGCAGGATGCCGCCGAACATCCGCTCACCGTCGCCGGACATGGCATAGCCCAGCAACAGCCGGTCCAGGCCGGCCCGCCAGGTGTTTTCTTCGTACTCCGGCAGGCCCAGGCTGCGGCGGTGGCCGGCATCGATGCCCCACTTGAT
>JAFGTO010000116.1 GCA_016934095.1 Candidatus Glassiibacteriota bacterium | reverse complement strand
GAACCTTGCCTGGCGGAGCTTGCTGCCGAAAGCGAAAACCGGGTCGTTGCCGCGGTTGAATACCTCGGAAACACTGAGGTGCGGCAGGTTCCCGGCCAGGCTGGCGGTCTTCATGCCCTGCGCCTGGTCGACTCCGCTCTCTGCCGCCAGGATCCGCGGGCTGGCTTTCAGGGCGTGGCCGATCACTTCGCCCAGGGTAACTTCCAGCGTGTCCGGGAAAGCTCCCAGGCGCCCGGGCGAAAAAGCAGTCAGCACCACCAGCAGGCTTGCAGTGATTAACAGTCCCGGCCGCAGCAGACCGTGTGTAAAGGTATCTCTCATCACACCTCCCGTCAGTTGAAGATTCCCGGGGAAGATACTGAAATCATCCGGCTTTCCGGGCAACTCCCAGCTTGGCCAGGATCTCCTCCATCAGGCACCACCTGGTAAAGGCCGACTGGAATAGGTTTGCGCCCACAAAGGCGGTGAACAGGTACCAGTAAGGGCTGTGCCAGTGGCCCAGGGCCACCGAGCCCATCACGAACGTTCCGGCAACGGCCCGGATAATGTGCTCCATATTCATTTTGAACCTCTGCTTCCTGAATTGCCTGGCGAGTGCATTCCCCGCAGCTTGGCTCACGGGGAGTCTTCAATAAAGTGAAATAATCTCTCAATGGTCCTGCTGACTCAGCAGGCTGTCCAGCCTGCGGCTGAGCTCCTCTTTGGGTACCAGGCCCACCACCAGGTCCACCAGCTTACCGTCCTTGTAGAACGCTGCCGTGGGGATGCCCCGGATGCCGAGCTTCATCGGAACCTGCTCGTTCTGGTCCACATCGAACTTGACCACTTTCGCCCTGCCGCTGTAGTCCCGGGCAAGCTGTTCGACCACCGGGCCCAGGATAATGCACGGGGCGCACCAGTCGGCGTAAAAGTCCACCATAACCGGCTGGCTCGAGTTTTCAACCTCTGCGGCGAAGTTGGAATCGTTGATAACCTGGAGGTTACTCATGGCTGATGTCTCCTGGTAAAAGTATACCACATGTAAATAGAGTTGCAAATTTGTTTATGCTGACTTGCATTGATACAAAAGCGGTGCCAGAAATACGACCCGCTGGCTTGAATGATTTAATTGTTTGAAAGATAACAAAATAGAAAATGGGAAGGGGAGAGGGCAGGGGTAAAAAAGTGTTAATGTTGCGGTTAATAAATAAACATAGTGTTAATGCCGTTTAACAAATTGAAAAGAAAGCTTTTACTCTTTGACCTTCCCCGGAGGAGCGATCCCGAGCTTTTTCATGCGGTTCCAGACAGTCACCCGGCTCACTCCGAGCAGACCGGCCGCGGCGGTGCGGTTCCAGCCGGTCTGCTCCAGGGCACGGAGCAGCTGCTCGCGCTGAAAGCCCTCCGGGCCGCGGGAATCTAAAGGCCGGCCGCCGGCGGCCTGGATATCGCCCGAAGCTTCCCGCTCGCCGCCCGGCGGGCAGAACCGGCTGCGCAGCTCGGCGCGCAGGATCTCCTGCGGCAGCTCGAACGGGCCGATCTCGGGGCTCCGGCAGAGCACGAAAGCATATTCCACCGCATGTTCCAGCTCCCTGACATTGCCGATCCAGCAGTAGTCGAGCAGTAGTTTCATGGCCTCTGGATGGATGCGCTCGACCTTCTTGCCGGTCCTGCGGTTGAAAGCGCCGAGAAAGTAATCCAGCAGGGCGGGGATGTCTGTCTTGCGCTCCCGCAGCGGCGGCAGGGCGATGGGGAAGACTTTGAGGCGGAAAAACAGGTCCTCGCGGAACTCGCCCCGGCGCACCAGTTGGAAAAGGTCGCGGTTGGTGGCGGCGATCACCCTGACATCGGCTTTCTGCGACTTGCTCTCGCCGACCCGCTGGTACTCCCGGTCCTGCAGCACCCGCAGCAGCTTGAGCTGGATCAGCGGGCTGATATCGCCGATCTCATCCAGGAAGACCGTGCCGTGCCTGGCCAGCTCGAAGCGGCCCACCTTGTCGCCGACCGCGCCGGTAAAAGCGCCGCGCACGTGGCCGAAAAGCTCGCTCTCCAGCAGGCTTTCCGGCAGGGCCGAGCAGTTGACCGCCACGAAAGGCCCACCGGAGCGCCTGCTCAGGCTGTGGATCGCCTTGGCCGCGACTTCCTTGCCGGTGCCGCTCTCCCCGGTGACCAGCACTGTGGACTCGCTGTCCGCCGCAAAACGGATCAGTCGGTAGACCTGGCGCATCGGCTCGCTGGTGCCGATCATCCCGGGCACGGTTGCAGTCTCCTGTTGTGCGGCCCCCGGAACCTGCGCTGGAATGGCCGGTGCTCCGAGGCCCGAGATGTCGGTCAGCGTCCCGACCGCACCGGCCGGGCGGCCGCGGCTGTCATAAAGGGCCCGGGCGTTGATCAGCACCCGCGCTTCTGTACCGTCCGGCCGCAGCACTCTGAACTCGCGGCCGGCAGCCTGTCCGCGCTCGAACAGCTCGCAGTGTCCGTCCTCATCCATTTCGAGCCCGCCGGGACAGTCGCTGCCGAGCGCCTCGCTCAGCCTGCGCCCGGCTATCCCGCTGCCGGCCCTTCCGGTGATCCTCTCCGCCGCCCGGTTCCAGAAAGTAACCCGGCAGCCGGTGTCCACCGTAAAGATCCCGCACTCCACGCTTTCCAGGATTTTTTCCAGCTCGTCGCGTGTAAGGCTCATCCCGTACCCCCGGTAACAGATACCCGGCAGATAAGAACTGTCGTCAATCTAACGAATTTAAAATAAGGCGTCTGGAAAGAATTTGCAAGCTACGGCAGGGCGTGGCTTTGTATCTGCCCGCAGCAGCAAGGTTGACTGGGCCGGTCAATATCCTTAAAATATATTGTTATGCATAACCGTGTCAGGCAACACTCTTGCAGTCAAAGCCCCGGAGGAGCGGCATGGACAAAGTCAGCGATCTTCTGAAATCCAAAGGTTCCCAGGTATGGACCGTTTACGAGGACAAGACAGTGGAGCAGGCAATCGCCGTCCTGGTGGAGCACAACATCGGTTCCCTTATCGTTCTCGACGACCAGCACCGCATCGCAGGGATCATTACCGAGCGGGACGTGCTCCGGAAATCGTACCGCCACCCGAACCAGTTCGGAGAAATGAAAGTCAGCCAGGCCATGACCGTCAAGGATGACCTGATAGTCGGCCTGCCGGATGATACTCTGGAGTATATCATGCAGGTAATGACTCAGAACCGGATCCGCCACGTGCCGGTTGTCGACGGCGAGAGGATGATGGGTATGGTCTCCATCGGGGATGTAGTCAAGGCCCGGCTAGATGCGATCCAGGCCGAGAACCATTACCTGAGAGAGTTCCTGGGCGACAAATACCCGGCCTGAAGAGAAGGGCCGCAGCCCGGGAGGCTCCCGGGACAGGACTGCAGCGCTACCGGAAAAGAGGGGATGAACAGGACTTTGAAAAGAATGATAACGGGCCTGGGGCTGGTCTTGTTCCTGGCCGTGGTTGCGATTTTTTGTATCGTGATAACTTTCAGGCGGGGGGACAATTTCGACCCGGCCGGCCCTGCCCGCCTGGCAGTCTGGTTTTCCAAGAGGGTGGTCGCCCAGGCCTCTTCTTACCTGTTCGAGCTCTACGACCCTTACCTCCCCGGCTACAGGTATGCTCCCACCGGGCCGCCGGGTGCCGGCCGCACTGGCATGAGCGGCCAGGCCATGCAGACCTGCCGGGCCTTGCAGGACTTCCTCGATGACGGGGCCGCTTTCCAGGGTGCGCGGGTAAGTCGTTTCCTTAACTGGGAGCTGCCGGACTCGCACTTCAGGTTTTACTACCAGGCCGCGGATGAAGCCAGGCTCGATTCTCTCAGGGAGCTATATTCACCGGCCGGGCTGAAAGCCCGGGGTGAGGATGATTACCTGGCCATGGCCGGGATTTCCCGCTGGCTCCATAACTATTTCCGCAGCCGGACACCCGGCGGGCAGGTAATCCCGAGGGTCGATTTCAATTTCAACGCCCTGGACATTCTCTACCGGGCCGGGCAGGGTGAGCGTTTCTGGTGCAGCGAATATGCCACTACCCTGGTCCAGTGCCTGGCCAGCCTGGGCTACACGGCCCGCTACGTGATGCTCAACTCCGAGGTTGGCGGCCACGTGGCCTGCGAGGCCTGGTCTGAGTCTCACGCCAAGTGGGTGCTGCTCGACCCTTTTTACTGCCGCCGGGCCACCCTGGACCGGGTCCCGCTGAATGCCCTCGAGGTGCATCGCCTTGCCGCGGAGCCGCAGGCGGCGGCCCGGGTGAAAGTCATCCAGCAGGCAAAGGAGCTGACCGACCTCCACGACCGCGCTTTCTACCTGAGGCTCTTCCGCAATCTCGCCGTGCGCATGCGCAACGACTGGTTCACCAACCGCTACCCGCACTGGTACCCGCTTTCCAATTCGGTGATGAATGCGGTGGAGTGGCAGGATGAGCTGACCTGCGACAACATTTATTACCGTTATGAAACCGCCGAGGCGAAAGATCTCTACTGGCCGCTGAACCGCACCAGGGTCTCGGTCCTGCCAGCCGGTGCCGGCTGTTTGACAGTCCTGCTCGAGACTTTCACTCCCAATTTCTCCCATTTCAGGCTTGCGGAGGGTGATAACCCGACGCGAAAGCTGCAAGCGGGAGTTTTTGAGTGGCGCCTGCGGCCGGGACTCAACCTCCTGCGGGTGGCTGCGGTCAACCGCTGGGAAGTCGCCGGCCGGGAGGCCGTGATCGAGATAGAGTGGAGCCGGGCCCGTAGCGAGCTGGCCGGACTTTAAGGCGGCTGCCCGGGCACACTCGGCCCGGGTAAACGCCTTTATGGAAATTAACGCCTTGGGGAAGGGATAGATGACCGGAGCCGGTCAAAATCCGAACAGGACATCCTCCTGCCCTATCTGCGGGGCCGGCATGGATGTCAGGCAGCGGGAATGGCTTTTTTACTGCCGCGGCTGCGATCTATGGACATCTTCTCTCGATACGGACAGCGAGAGGACGGACCTGGTCTATACCCATGACGAGCAGGCTTTCCAGCAGCTGAGGACCAACCACTCGGCGGTCATTTTCGAGGCGCTGGCCGCCTCTGGAGCGCTGGAGGGACTGACCATGCTGGACGTGGGGAGCTCCTACGGCTGGTTCATGGAGGCCGCCAGGGAAAGAGGTATCTTACCCTGCGGCCTGGAGCCCCAGGAGGAAAAAGCGCAGAGGGCCATCGAAAAAGGCCTGGCCATACAGCTCGGGTACTTCCCTGATGACCTGGATTATTCCGGGAGGTATGATATAATAGCCTTCAACGATGTCCTGGAGCATTTCCGGGATGCTGATGCGGCAGTCAGGGCCGCCAGGGATATCCTGCGGCCGGGGGGACGGCTGATCGTCTGCTGCCCTGACAGCCACGGTTTATACTACCGCTTGTCCCTGCTCCTGAGCAGGGCCGGGTGGAAAAACCCCCTGGACAGGCTGTGGCAGAAGGGATATCCATCGCCCCACCTTTACTATTTCAGCTCGGCCAGTCTCGAAAAGCTGGTTGCCAGGCACGGGTTCGGGCTGGTCGAGGACCGCGAGCTCGAGGCCTCGACAATCAAGGGGCTCTGGCAGCGCATCCACGTGGACAGGGAAAAGCCTTCCGTCTTTTCTGTCTTCCTGTACGTTGCAGCGCTGATCACGCACCTGGTGCTGCAGAAGCTGTTTAAATCGGATGCAAGGCTGCAGATCTACCGGAAGTTGCCGGAAGGGCGCCAGGCGGGCTCTCCGCTCCGGGAATCAGGCGCAAGCAGTTAGCAAACTGGTCTTTACTTCAACCGAAGGTCAATTTCCACGGTCGTGAAACTGGCGGCCGGAGACGAGCTGAAGCATGAACCAGCTCAGGCAATTCGTAACGGCCAGGCCGGGCCTCAGCCTGTTGCTGCTGGCCCTGCTGGTCAGGCTGGCCGCCCTGGCGGCCGACCCGGCATCCCTGCAGGCGCCGCTGGTCAAGGACAGCGGCTTCTACCACGGCCTGGCGGTGGAGCTGGCCTCCGGCCGCGGCTTTAGCGAGGAAGGTCGTCCCACGGCCAGGGTATCGCCGCTCTACCCGCTTTTCCTGGCTGGCGTCTACCTGGCTTTCGATTACAGCAGGCTGGCCGTGCTGCTCTGCCAGGTAGCGCTGGGGGCATTGACTGTACTTTATCTTTTTTTCCTGGGCGGGGAGGTCTTTTCCCGCAGGGTGGCCGTGCTCGCTGCGGCTGCGGCCGCCGTTTACTGGCCGCTGATCGCCGTGGGCACCAGATTGCTCTCGGAGCCCTTGTTTATCGCCCTGCTGGTTGCGAGCGGCTATCATACGGTCAGGGTTTTCAAGTACAAAAGGCCGGGCCAGGCAGCCTGCGCGGCCGCGCTGACCGGCCTGGCAGTCCTGACCCGCCCGGTGGTCCTCTATTTCTCCGCAGTGGTGGCGCTCTGGCTCGTGCGGGACTTTTTCAGAGGCCGGGACAAGGCGGCTGTCTCTGCAGCGGCTCTGTATCTAGGTGTGCTGGTCCTGGTCCAGGTCCCTTGGGTCGTGCGCAACTGCGTGGTGATGGGGCACTTCATCCCCACCAGCACCGCCAGCGGGGCCGTGCTCTACTCAGGCAACATGCCGCGCCAGGGAAAAATCTTCGGCTACAACCTGAGAGAGCATGAACTGGATCCTGAGGAGCGCTATATCCTGGGCTTGCCGGAGGTCGAGCAGGACAAGGCCCTGCGCAGGCTGGCAGTGGAGGGATTGAAAAAGAAGCCGCCCGCGGAGTGGGTGAGGCTGTTTTCGCTCAAGCTCCTTTTTTTCTGGATGCCTTTCGACTGGGAAGTCCTGGGCCACCCGGAAGGGATTTTCAATCCCTGGTTCTTCCTGGTTTTTCTTTTTGCGCTGGTCTGGCTGTCCCGCTTGAAGTGGCAGGAGGACTATTTCTACCTGGCCGCTATTGTGGTCTATTTTACGCTGATCTGCCTGGTAGCCTACGGCTCGCCGAGGATGCGGCTGCCAATCGAGCCGTTCCTGCTGGTCTTTGCCGCAGCAGGCTGGCAGGAGCTGGAACCCCGATGGCCGGGCAGGCATAAGTACCTCACCGGCATGGTGATCCTGGCCGTTTTGACTGCCGGCCGTCTTTGCGGAGAGCAGCTCAAGGAAGCGGCCCGAGTGCTGGCCGGCTGGCTGGGAATCTGGTAGCTGGTAAATCCCGAGTGCACTTGTCAGTTAAACGCTGGACGGTTTGTGTTAAATGAGATGAGGGGAGGAAAATTGCCGCTAGGGAACGTATTGGATGCT
>JAFGTO010000115.1 GCA_016934095.1 Candidatus Glassiibacteriota bacterium | reverse complement strand
GCCGAGGAGTGTCAGCGGCGTGCCTTTGAAAGTAACTGCTCCGGGACGCTCACTCATCTATGCTCGCTCCTTTCCGTATTGTTGCCGTACGGTTCAAATTTATGTGTTTATGAACCATGCCGCCGGCTCCACGCCGCCAGTACAGGTACACTTCCCGATCGATACAGGGCTGATGGGGATAGTTAAATATAGTGTTCCGGCATTGAGAAACCAAATCATTATGAATTAAACGCAAGCTTAGAGCGGCTGGTTACGCGGCGGCCGAGCCCCCGGTCAATCCGGCTGAGCGGGAATGCGCGGCTTGAAGCGGTCTACCTCTGACAGGCGGGACAGAAAAAGGTGCTCCTCTGCTGCTGGACAATCCGCACGACCGGCTCGCCGCACCTGCGGCACGGCTGAGCCTCGCGCCGGTAGACCGACAGCAGGTCCTGGAAGGTCCCGGCCCTGCCGCGGGTGTCCTGGAAGTCGGAAAAGGTGGTGCCGCAGTTTTCGATTGCCAGGCGGAGGACTTTTCGGGTCGAGTGGTGAAGGTGCTTGATTTCTTCCGCAGTCAGGCCGGCGACCTCCCTGCGCGGGTCGATCCCGGCATGGAAGAGGATCTCCGAGGCGTAGATGTTGCCGATGCCCGCCAGTCGGTCCTGGCGCAGGAGCCAGGGCTTGACCTGACGGCCCGGGCCGCAGAGGAGCTTTGCCAGGGCGCGGCCGGTAAATGCCGGCGAGAGCGGGTCGAGGCCTTGCGGCCGGACCTGGCCCGGCGAATGGCGGATATCGATCACCCCGAAGCGGCGGACATCGAAGAAATTCAGGCAGCCTCGGTCGAGCACCAGGCGGGCCCGCAGGTGTTTCTCCTGCTGCCCGGACTGCCAGCCGTCCATGATCAGGCGGCCGGTCATCCGCAGGTGGAAACTAAGCCAGAGCGGCAGCGTACTTCCCGGCAAGGGTGAAAGCCTGATAACCGCCTGCTTGCCGGCCCGCACCACTTCGAGGATGGTACGTCCCCCCACAGAGTCCTTTTCCGGGCTCTCAAGCTTCGGGTCGAGGATCTCCAGGCAACAGACCCTCCGGCCCAATAAAAAAGGTGCGAGCTGGCGCACCACGGTTTCGACTTCCGGCAATTCCGGCATAGCGGCTCGGCTGCATCCCGGGAAGTATGATAAACTGTCAGGATATTCTTTGGGCGAAAGGAGAGATCTCGCGCAGACGGTCGATGATCGGCGGGAGGTTCTCCAGCACGTAATCGATTTCCTCTTCCGTGTTGTAACGGCTGAGGCTGAAGCGGATGGAGCCATAGGCCAGCATGTTCGGGATGCCCATGGCCCGCAGCACGTGCGAGGGCTCGAGGTTGCCGGAAGTGCAGGCTGAACCCGAGGAAGTGCAGATGCCCAGGTCGTTCAACATCAGCAGGATAGCCTCGCTCTCTATGAACTCGAAACTCACGTTCAGGGTATTGGCCAGCCTGTTCTCTCCGTTGACATAGACATTGCTGCAGCTCTCGAGGATGCCTTTTTCGAGCTTGTCGCGGAGCCTGCCCTCGCGCCGGTAGTCCTCTGTCATGGTCTTGAGTGCAAGCTCGGCCGCCACTCCCAGGCCCACGATACCGGCCACATTCTCCGTGCCGGCCCGCATGCCGTTTTCCTGGTGCCCCCCGCGTACGTAGGGCGGCAGCTTGATCCCCCTGCGCACGAAAAGGACCCCGACCCCCTTGGACGCATGGAACTTGTGGCCCGAGAGCGAGAGGAAATCGGCCGGCACCTCATTCAGGTCGACAGGTATCTTCCCCCCGGCCTGGACTGCATCTGTGTGGAAGAACACTCCCTTCGACTTGACCGCCTCGGCGATCTGCCTGACCGGGTAAAGCACCCCGGTCTCGTTGTTGGCCCACATTACGCTGACCACGGCTGTGTCATCCGCGATGGAGTCAAGCAACTGGTCCAGGTCCAGCGCACCGCTGCGGTCTACCGGCAGCTCGGTAACCCGGTACCCTTTGTCCTTGAGGTAGTGGCCCACCTGGAGCACGGCCTCGTGTTCGACCCGGGTGATCACCAAGTGCCTCTTGGCCGGGCCGGCCAGCTCCAGGGCGCCGAGCAGCGCCGCATTGTCGCTTTCCGTGCCGCAGCCGGTGAAGACTATTTCCCCGGGATCTGCATTCAGCAACTGCGCCGCCTGCTCCCTGGCCCGGTCGATGTCCCTGCGCACTCCGCCTCCGAAAGAGTGGAAGCTCGAGGGGTTTCCGTACCTGCCGGATAAAAAGGGCTTCATAGCCTCGAACACTTCCGGGGCCACCATGGTAGTGGCATTGTTGTCCAGATAAACCACCCTGCTCATTTTTCCTCCACGGCTACCAGTTCTTCCGAAACTTTCTCGCGAAGCTTGGACTCGATCAAGCCTTTCAGGGTGAACCAGGTCATCTCGCATTTCGCGCAGGCGCCCTGAAGCTTCACCACCACATTATTGCCGTCGATGTCCACCAGCTCGAGGTCGCCGCCGTGTTTGGCCATCTCCGGCCGTATCTCTTTCTCTATAACCTCTTCCACCAGCCTGACTTTCTGCAGGGTGGTCAGTTTTTTCGGCGCAGCAGGCTCCGCCGTTTTTTCCTCATGCCCTGCCTCGGGCTCCCTGCCGAGGATCTCGGCGATGATTTCCCCGATCTCCTCCTTGCAGCCCCCGCAGCCGCCGCCCGCCTTGGTATAGTTGGTCACCTGCTCCACGGTGGTCAGGCCGTTCTCCTCGATGGCGTTCCTGATGGATTTTTCGGTTACTCCGAAACAGACACAGACCACGCGGCCCTCCAGCTTCCGGGTGGAAACCTCCCCGGTGCGGTAGTTCTCGATAGCGGCCTCGAGGGCCTCCCGGCCCATTACCGAGCAGTGCATCTTCTGCTCCGGCAGCCCGCCCAGGTAATCCACTATCTCCTGGTTGGTTATCTTCTCGACTTCATCGAGGGTCTTGCCCTTTATCAGCTCGGTGAGCACGGAAGCCGAGGCTATGGCGCTCCCACAGCCGAAAGTCTGGAACTTGGCATCCGCTATCCTTCCCTGGTCATCCAGCTTGAACATCAACCTCATCACGTCGCCGCAGGCCATCGAACCCACTTCCCCCTCGCCGTCCGGGTCTTTTATGTAACCGACATTCCGTGGGTTACGAAAATGATCCATTACTTTATCGGTGTAATCCCACATGGTACTTCCTCCTGCGCGAACACTGACCTACCCTTGAAATTCCAGGTGAGCCAAAGTCATTATAACAGTTTGAGAAAACTTTCTCTAATATAATATACAATCCGGAGACTGCAAAGTTTTACTTTTTTTTCGGTATAACCCACTTTAAAGCAGACTGGCACATACGGCGGGAAAGACTGATGCCTGCGCGCGGAGAGAGTCCCGAGCCTGCAGCTTCCTTTCAGTCAGGGACCGGTCAAGCCGTCTGCAGCTCCCGGGCGAGCCCCTGGTGGCGGCGGGCGATCGTATCGGCCAGCTTGTCCAGGGCCTTGAAATCATCCTCCCCCGGGTGTCCCCTGGTTATCACCGGGTCGAGAAGATCTATTTTCAAGCTGTGCAGCAGACCTGCAAGCTGCTCGTTCATCTTGATAGCCCAGCCGTACGACCCGATAATGGCGGCGAACCTGGCCTTGGGCCGCAGTGCATTCACCAGGTAGGCGGCATAGACCACCTTGGGGTGCATACCGCCCAGCACGTTAGGCGAGCCGAAAATGATAGTAGCGGCATCAACCAGGGACATCGACAGCCTGCCCACATCCGCCTCGGCCAGGTTGAAGAACTCGACCCGGATGCCCCGGGAGATCAGCGCCTCCATGAAATGCGTTACCATCAGCCTGGTGCTGCCGTGCATGGAAACATACGGCAGGGCGACCAGGCTTTTCGGCGTCAATCCGGTCCAGTCGCGGTAAGCCTCCAGGATGAACTCCGGCTTGTCGAAAAGAGGGCCGTGGCTCGGGGCGATGATCTCGATCTCCAGACCCTCGATCTTTTCCATGCCTTTGCGCACCGGGCCGCTGAAAGGCATCATCACCTCGGCGTAATAGCGCTTGGCCGCATCGTAGACCCGGCCCTCATCAACTACAAAAAGGTCATTCCCCCCCAGGTGGGAGCCGAAAAGGTCGCAGGGGAAAAGTATCCTGTCCTGCCGCAGGTAGGTGAGCATGGTCTCCGGCCAGTGCACCCAGGGAGCGTGAATGAACTCCAGGGTGCGCCCGCCCAGGTCGATTGTCTCGCCGTGCCCTACAATAATCATGCGGCCCTCGGGCAGGGGCAAAAGGTCCCGCAGCATTTTTTCGCCCTTGGGTGTGGTTACGACACTGGCCTCGGGGAAACGGGCCAGGACCGCCGGCAGCGACCCCGAATGGTCCTGCTCGGAGTGGTTGGAAACCACGTAGTCCAGGCGCTCTATTCCAAGAGCCTGGAGCCGGCGGAGCAGGACATCGCAGAAAGCCGGCTCCACCGTATCGATAAGCGCGTTCTTTTCACTGCCCTGTACCAGGTAGGAATTGTAACTGGTACCATCCGGCAGGGGTGTTATCTCCTCGAAAAGCTTGCGGTCCGGGTCGATGACTCCCACCCAGTAAACACCCTCGGTAATCTGTCTGGCCAGCATTGATAACCTCTCTTCACTGTGCTTTTGGACAAAAGATACTCCTCAAAGCTCAACCGGCCGCCAGGAAAAGCGCCGGTAAAAGGTCCTGTCTGATAAACGGATGAGAATGATAATCGTTACATCCCAGTGGATCCGCGAGCCGGGCAGGCCGGCATGTACCGGCGGGGTGGACGGATGCCGCTCATTTATCCGGGTTTTTTCCTTTTATCTTTTGCAGCTCGGTCCTGAAGAGCTCGAGAATACCCCGCAGCTTGTCCTCGTGCTGCTGCTCCTGGTCTGCCAGGGTCTCGAAAAGGCTCCGGGTCATCTCTCTTTTCGCCGTCCGCGAGGTGGATGAGTACAGTTCCCTGGCGCTGCGCTCCTTGGGGATCATGCGTATCACCACTTCCATAACCCGCTCGATATCCTTGATTTTCTGGTCATCCGAGAGTCCCTCGTCGTGGATCCGGGGCCCTTCCCCCACTTCAGCCACTTTTCCCCTGGCCGTATCGTACTCTTCTTTCAGTATTTCCAGGACGGCACGCAGTTTTGCCTCGTGCTGCTCTTCCTGTTCCGCAAGCCTGTCGAAAAGCAGCCGGGCCATCTCGGTTTTCGCTTCCCGGGCGGCGGCGAAATAGGTGTCGTGAGACTGACGTTCCTTGGGGATGGAGCTCATGATGACTTCTATCATATTTTCGAGGTGCTTGAGGTCCTTTTTATCCATGGCAGTATCCTCGGGCTAGGAGGGAAAGGTAATTTTACCGCCGAAGTATCCGAGCCCGATCACCGTAGGAGCCTGGGCCATAACTATCAAGCTGTAAACCCAGTACCAAGGCCCGTCCTGGGCCGGGCCGCTCAGACACAGGAAATGAATCGAAAGGGCGGCTGCCAGAAAAACTACCAGCAGGATTGAAATAAAAGTCTTGACCCGGTAGATATGGGTCCAGATTCCGCTGTAATTGTAGTACCAGCTCAACACCCCGGTCGTTATCGAGGCCGGTGTGCTGAGCGCTGCGAAAATTATGTTGTAGAGGGCGGCCTTTTCCAGGGAAGGGGCCTGGAAGATCAGGCCCAGCAGGGTAAATACCGCTGCGGCGATGCAAAGGGCGATCGGGAAATGCACCGAGATCGGGTGCGGGTGCTGGCTCAAGATCAGCTCGACCAGTCTGGGCGGAGTTTTAAAAGCCGCTGCCGGAGCTGCGGGCCCGGGTTTTTCTGTCAGCTCGGCCACCTGCTCGAACCGCTCCAGCACCTCGGGGCCGTGGGGTGCGGCCTGCATCCCGGCAGTGAGGTCCCGCCCGGCCTGGTGCGTTTTCAAGTGGAGGCCGTTTCTCCAGAGCTTGCTCTGGGTAACCTCGAAGATTTTCCCCTGGTAGGCTACATAAGCCTTCCTGTCTTCGTTACCGTCGTATTGCTGAAGCTCATCCTTGCCCATCTGCTTCATTTTTTACTCCCTGATGGAATCAGCGCCTCAGAGCGAGCAATTTCTAAAATCTAAAATTGAAGACTCCCCGTGCCAAGCTGCGGGGAATGCGCTCGGCCTTTCAATTCATCGGATGATCCGGTAATCCCGGCGGAAAACAGGCTCCGTGCTGCCGGTAATAGTTGAAATAATAGTCGCAAAGCAGGTAAGTGTCAATCCCAATGTCCGGGTAGTCCCCTGCCCCATGACCGGCTG
>JAFGTO010000009.1 GCA_016934095.1 Candidatus Glassiibacteriota bacterium | reverse complement strand
TACCTGGACCGCCGAGAAAACCGTGGTGCGCAGGGGAGCCAGCATCGGCACGGGAGCGGTCATCCAGTGCGGTATCGAGATCGGCGAGGGCGCCGTGGTAGGCGCCGGCAGCGTGGTAACCCGCAATGTGCCGCCGCATACCATAGTCGCGGGCGTACCGGCCCGCATCTTGCGCGAACTTAGAACCGAAGAGCGATGGCTCGGCGGGGAACCGGGAAAGGCGACCGGGGGAGAACGATGATTCCATTTGTAGACCTGAAAAAACAGTACGAAATATATGGTGATGAGCTCGACAGCCGGATAAGGCAGGTATGCTCTTCCGCGGCTTTCATACTTGGCCCGGCAGTGGAGCAGTTCGAGAAGAATTTCGCCTCCTACCTCGGCGTGTCCGATGCGGTAGGTGTGGCCAGCGGAACTGATGCGCTCAGGCTCTCCTGCGAAGCCTTAGGGCTCGGCCCGGGCGATGAGGTGCTGGTCCCGGCCAACACTTTCATCGCCACGGCCATAGGGGTACACCAGGCAGGGGCGGTACCCGTGCCGGTGGATAACGACCCCGATTCCTACCTGATGGACCTCTCCGCTGCCCGGAAGCACCTGACAGGCCGCACCAGGGCGCTTATCCCGGTCCACCTTTACGGCCGCTGCCTGGACATGGAAGCTGTGGGGAAGTTTGCCGCAGCCCACGGCCTGCAGGTCATCGAGGACGCCTGCCAGGCGCACGGCGCACGCCTGAACGGAAAGCGGGCTGGCAGCTTCGCCCCCTTAGGCTGCTTCAGTTTCTATCCCGGCAAGAACCTGGGGGCTTTCGGCGACGGCGGCCTGGTGGCAACGGATGATCCATCCCTGGCCGAAAAACTCCGCCTGCTGCGCAACTACGGCTCGACCCGGAAATACATCCATGAGCTGCCAGGAGGCAACAGCCGGCTGGACTCGGTCCAGGCCGCGGTCCTCGACTTCAAGCTGCAGCACCTCGATGAATGGAACAGCAAGCGTTTCGCCGCCGCCTGCCTTTATTCCGAGCTTCTGCAGGGGATCGGGCAGGTGCGCCCGCCGGTCTTCGACCGGGACAACCCACACAGCCACGTCTTCCACCTTTTTGTCATCCGCTGCGAAAAGCGGGATGAGCTCCTGGCTTTCCTGGGAGAAAAGGGCATCCAGTGCGGAATCCATTACCCGGTGCCGCTGCACCTGCAAAAAGCTTTCGCCCACCTGGGTCTGGGGCCGGGCAGCTATCCCGTGGCTGAAGAAGCGGCGGGAAAGATCCTCTCGCTGCCCATGTTCCCGGAAATCACCGCTGAGCAGGTCCGGGCCGTAGCCGGGACGATAAAGGAATTCTATGGGTAAGCCCAGAGTTGCAAGTATCTCGATCATCATGCCTGCCTTCAACGAGGAGCCGGTGATAGAGCAGGCGGTGATCAAAACGCTGGAGACATTCCAACAAGCGGGGCTGGAACACGAGCTGATAGTGGTCAACGACAAGAGTGCCGACCGCACCGGAGAGGTGGCGGAGCGGATCGCCGCGAGCCAAAATGCTGTCCGCTGCATACACCACCGGGTAAACCAGGGTGTCGGTGGTGCGTTCCGCACCGGCCTGGCCGCCGCAGTAATGGACTACGTGACCCTGGTCCCGGTGGACAACCCCCTCAGGCCCGAAGACCTCGACAACTTCCTGAAAAAACTGGGAGCCTGCGACATAGTGGTGGGTGTCCGGGATGAGCGTCTGGGCTACCCTCCCCTTGCCAGGTTCGGCTCCTGGGTATACAACCGGGTCCTCGTGCCGCTGCTGTTTAACATCGGCGTGGCGGACGCCAACTGGATCCATTTCTACCGCCGCAGTATTTTCAGCGAACAGGGGATCACCATCGATTATTCCGGGATCACTTTCCCGGTGGAGGTGCTGGCCAAGGCACGCCGCCGCAGGCTGGTCATCGGCGAGGTGCCCTGCCCCATGAAAAGGCGGCTGCACGGCAAGGCGACTATCTTCCGCTTCCGGACTGTCTGGCGCGCGTTCCGGGACCTGATCCGCCTGTCCCTCAGCCTCAACCGGAAACCGTCCGGTTAAAGACCCCGGTCCCGCCTGCCAGGCTCCTGCCGCCCGACGTACCCGGGCCTGCGGGACACGGCAGACAAATCCCCGGCCCTGTCCCCCGCGGCCCTTACCCGACAAAATAATTGCACTGCAACCCGGTTTACTTTATAGTCATCCCATACCGGACCCCGGCAATCCGAACACCAAACCAAGACCTTATCGGCTATGGGCAATCTCTGTTCAGCGGCAATAGACCTCGGCGGGACCAAGATCATCTCCGCCTGTTTTTCTCCCGGGATGGAGCTGCTCGGCCGGCCCGTGGAAACTCCGACCCGCGCCCGGTCGAGGCCCGGGGAGATTGTAGACAACATCTGCTCCAACCTGGAGCAGAGTCTGAGCCTTAACGGGATAAGCGCAAAAGAGCTGGGCCGCCTGGGCCTCGGAGTACCCACCACAATTCAGTACGAAAAAGGCCTGATCGACCTGTCGCCCAACCTGCCGACCATGAGCGATTTCCCTCTCGGAAGACTGCTGGAGGACAGGCTCGGGGTCCCGGTAGCGATGGAAAACGATGCGAACTGTTTCGCCCTGGGGGAAGCTGTCCACGGGGCGGGCAGGGGCTTTAGCTCCTGCTGCGGGATCACCCTGGGGACCGGGCTGGGCCTGGGGATTGTCCTGGGCGGAGAGCTCTACCGCGGCAGCAGTTGTTGCGCCGGGGAGATCTGGAAAAGCTGGCACGGTGATGACCTGCTGGAAAACCATGCCAGCGGCCCGGCCCTGGCCGGGAGATATCTTCAAATTACCGGAAACGCCTGCTCCGGAGAGCAGGTATACCGGAAGGCCTTGAAAGCGGAGCCGGAGGCCCTGGAAGTGTTTCAGGACCTGGGCCGGGCCCTGGGGCAGGGCCTGAGCTACCTGGTGAACATCCTCGACCCCGGGATAGTCGTTTTCGGCGGCTCGGCGGCCCAGGCTTTCGACCTTTTCATCGGGCCTCTGGAAGAGGAAATCGCCCGCTACCGCGTGGCAAGAAACGCTACCCGGTTTGTCGGCAGCGCTCTCGGCAAGCTGGCCCCCCTGTTTGGAGCGGCCTCTTTGAAAGGATAAGCCATGACCACCAAATTTCTAGCCGAAGTCAGCGGGCAGCCGCAGGCCCTGAGGGACCTGGTCGCCTTTTACCGGAAGGACGGCCGCAGGCTTCTGCGGCTCTGGCAGGACCTTCTCGACCGACACCCCGCCCTGGTCTTCTGCGGCATGGGTACCAGCGAGCACTCGGCCTTGCTGGTGCAGGACGCCCTGGTGAAACAGGATAAGACAGTCTCGGTCCACGATGCCGGGGAGTACCTGCACTACCTGCTGTACCCCCGCCGGGCCAGCGCCGGGCTTTTCGTGCTGATTTCCCAGTCCGGGGAAAGCGCGGAGACCAGGAAAGTCACCCTGACCCTGCAGGGAAAGGCGCCCACCGTGGTGCTGGCCAACGATGAGTCCAGCACCATGGCCCGCGCCGCAGACCTCTTTCTCCCCCTCAAGGCCGGTGAGGAAGCCTCGGTCACCAACAAGACCTACCTCAACACCCTGGCCCTGCTCTACCTGATGGCGGGAGGGAAGCCGGCCGCCCTGGAAGGGATCGCCGGCTGCCTGGCAGCCTCGGTGCAAGAGGAGCAGGTGGAGGCGGCGGCCGAGTTCCTGATGCCCGCCGAGAGCATCCATTTCATCGCCCGGGGCCCGGCGCTGGCCGCGGCCAGGCAGCTCGCCCTGACTTTCATGGAAGGGGCCAGGGTCCATGCCACCGCTTTCGCCGCCGGAGCTTTCCGCCACGGTCCGTTCGAGGTGGTGCGGCAGGGCCACCGGGCGGTCTTCCTCGTGCCCGCCGGCAAGACCGACAAACTCTGTTTCGGCATACTGAAAGAAATGCTCGCCCTGGGCAGCCGCGTGCTCCTGCTCACCGACTGCGAAAACCCGCCGCAGGACCGGAACCTGTATACCATCAGGTTCAAGCCTCCCGGCGAGGAAAGGCTTTTCCCCCTGGCGATAACCCAGGTCCAGGGCTGCCTGCTGCACCACGTGGCCCGCCTGCGGGGCTATGAAGCCGGAGTATTCCGGACCGTAAGCAAGGTCACGGCCGTGGAATGAGCCGCAGTCTGGATACCGAATTGACAACAAAGGTATGCAGATTACTGGATTTTTCCGGGGGAGGGCGGAACCCTTTTGGAAAAGGTTCTCCGCCCTCCCCCAG
>JAFGTO010000114.1 GCA_016934095.1 Candidatus Glassiibacteriota bacterium | reverse complement strand
GTAGTCGTGGAGCATGACGATCCAGAACAGGGAGTAGGGCGGGATGATCTGGTGGATGCAGGAAGGGTAGCGGCTCTGGGTCAGGCCGTCGGGGATGCGGGAGTCGTCGAACAGGGCGATGGCCTTGCGCATCAGGCGGTCATCCCCGGAGACATAGAGCGAGATCAGGGCCTGGATGCGGGTGTCGCCTGCATAATTGAGCTGTTCGTAGTACGGACAGTCGAAATAGGTTTCCCCGGCGCAGAGCCTGGCGGTGCGCCAGCCCACCTCCCAGATGCGCTCCAGGGAGGGGTCATCGCTCGAGAAAGAGGCTTCCGCCCGGAAGGGGTACCCCACGTACCTGCTCTGCAGGGGATAGAGGGTCAGGGGCTGGTCCGCGGTCTCAACCTCGAGCCGGATGTAGCGGAAAGTCCTGAACCAGAGGGTGGTAAAGAGCCTGTCCGGGCCGCCGTCGGGCAGGAATTCATCGTGGTAGCCGAGTACTTCCATGCCCTCGACCTTGTCGCGGTGGCCTTTACGGTGCTGCTGGTCGAAGAGGGCCTCGGCATAGGTCAGGGATATCTTGGCGCCCTTGCCGCCGCCGGCCCTCAGCTCGGGGTAGGCGGTGGTGAGGTGGGTCCTGTCGAGCAGGATGGAGACCCTGGAGTCGGGCGGGACAGTCAGCGGCCCGCCGTCCCAGGGCTTTTCCGGGGCCAGGCTCAGGCCGGCGCACCTGCGGACCGTGAAAGGTCCTTGGGGAGTCTTTTCCATGAGCGGGATCATCCGCGGCACCAGGTTCCAGTGGGAGTCGGCGTCCCGCATCTCGCGCGGAGTGGCCCGGACCCGCGGGACAGGCGCGGCGCTGCTCCAGGCCTTGTCATCGAACCCGGGCTTCTCCCAGCCCCACGGATACCGGGAACCGTCAACCCGGTCCCCCGGGCCTACGACACAGAAGCTCGGGATCTGCTCGCGGCTGATCGGCAGGGGTGAATAGGCTCCGCTTTCGGAGACTTTCCATTTTTCGCCGGTGTTTGCCACGGATTCGGCTTCCGTGTCGCCCTGGAGCAGGAAAGCTGTCGAGTGGCTGATCTGGGCCCAGGGCACCTCTTCGCCGAAATTCCAGACCACGGCGGCCAGCAGGTTCTTGCCTGCGGCCAGGTAGGGCGCCAGGTCGTAAGTCTCGAACCTCCAGTGGTCGAGGTCTCCCCGCGCCGGGCCATCGCCCACCCACTGGCCGTTGACATAGAGCTTATAGCGGTTGTCCGCGGAGACATGGACCGTGAATCCGGCGGGCTTGCCGGCCAGCTCGAATTCCCGGCGGAAATGGAAGACCCCGTAGGAGGTCCGGTCCCGGTCCGGGAGGCAGATCCAGGATGCTTCCCAGGGGCCTTTCAGCAGGCGCTCGTGGATTTCGGAGCTGACAGGTCGGGCGGAAGAGAGGCAGAAAAGCAGAGAGATAACGGCCGGGATGATGAGAAACGACATTTTTCCATGGTGCATTCTGGCCTCGCGGGTAAATTGACTGATTGTTGCCTGGTTGAGAGGGAGGTCTATCGGATAAAGGGCTACTGCAGCCTTACCGCCCGGCCCCGGCCTTTTCGAGCAGGGAGGCTATGGCGGCCGGGCCGTACAGTTCGGCGATTTTCAAGGCGGTGTGTCCGCGGTTGTCCCTGGCGGCAAGGTCGACTTCCTTATCCAGCAGGAGGTTGACGACCGTGATATAGCCGGCCTGGCGGTACGACCAGAAACAGCCCCTTGCCGCGTACATCAGGGCGTTCTGCCCGGCCTCGTCCCTGAGGTCGTAATCCGCGCCGGCCTGGACCAGGAGCTTGAAAGAATCGCTCAGCCCCCTGAATGCCGCGTACATCAAGGCTGTGCGGCCCTTATCGCTCTGGGCGTTCACCTCGGCCTTTTGGTCCAGGAGCATCCTCAGCAGGGGCAGGCGGTTGGCTTCCTCCAGCGAGCCGCCTCCGCTGCGTATGGCAGCCATCAGGGGCGTGCGGCCCCTGAGATCAGCGCGGTTGACCTTGGCGCCGGCCCCCAGCAGCAGGGCCACCTTTTGCTCGGTGCCGGTAATGCCGACCGAGGCCATCCTGGTGGCCCAGACAACCGAGAACATCAGGGCGGTGATGTTGTCGCTGTTTCTGGCATTCACCCTGGCGCCGGCTTTGAGCAGGATCTCTATTAACGGGGCGCTGCCTTTCCTGGCGGCGAACATCAGGGCGGTTTCCCGTGACCTCGAGCGCTGGTCAATCCGTGCCCCTGCGCGGATCAGGTCCTGGGCGATGCCCGCGTGTCCCTCCCCGGCGGCCAGCATCAGGGGCGACTGGCCTTCCGGGTCCGCAAATCCCGGGTCAGCGCCCCCATCCAGCAGGGATTTCACCTTGTTGATCTGTCCCTTGCTCACCGCCGACAGCAGAGCCTTGGATTTTTTCTTCTGGAACATGGTGCCGTGGCTGTCCCGCTTTACGTTAATGGTCGTGGTTCAGTTTACCATGTTGAAGCCGCTCCGGTCAAGGGGATTATCAGGGTGGAGGGATTTTGCCTGCACGGTGCCGGGAACCGATCCCGGCTTGCTGCAGGGAATTTTCGGTTGTCGAAATGTTTTTAGTCGATATCGGAAAACCAGATAAAGGATACATTTCCTGGACTCGTAGCGATAGCATTACCGCTGAAGCTGCAATAAAATTGATGGAGTCTGCTGGGACTCAGGCTGAACAGCGGTATGACAGAAGGTACCTAATTCCGGGGATTCGAGAGGTTTTGGAGTGTTGAAGGCCTGAGGTTATTACTCGTTTGATTGACCTGCGGAAAGGGGGACTGTCTTTCAATTAACGGCAGGGGCGCTGGCTTCAGGGGGCATCTGTTTCCAGGTGCCTCGGCGTTTTATCATTTTTTTCGTCTCTGCCACCTCCGCTCCGCCACCATGAAATCCGCCACTGATGACCTGTTACAGGGAATGCCAAGTTCTTTCATAGCCTGCACAAACCTGATCACTCTGTCGTAAGCTTCTTCTCTGGATGGAGACAGGTCTTTCAAGTTATGGTATCTGAATACGGAAACTTTTTCGAATATCGGGGGAAATCTTTCCACTACCCCACCGAATTGCTGAATGAAAGTATCCTTGCCCAGTTCGCCATCTCCATAGAAATAGAACAGAGCCAGGTCAACCTCGTAGATATAGTTGCCGTTATCTTTCAGGAAATCCAGAGTTTCCTGGAAATCTTTTTCTGTTTCGTGAGGATGTCCGACTATCCAATAAGTAG
>JAFGTO010000113.1 GCA_016934095.1 Candidatus Glassiibacteriota bacterium | reverse complement strand
GTCGACCCGCACGGGATCATCCTGGCCGAGACCAACGCCCTGGGGGATGACATGGTAGTGGCAGACCTGGACCCATCGGCGCTCGAGCTCAACCTGGGCGCCTCTCATGCGGCAGCCCGCAGGCCCGAGCTCTACGGGCCGCTCACCGAGGCCAAGGCCCTCCGGGCCGATACGCGCCAGGAGCGCACCCGGCTGCGCAGGGAGCTTGGCGCCGAGCTTACCGACCTCAGGCAGTGAAACGCCGCGGGCAGCGGCCCCCGCGCCCCTGCAGGCGCGCATACTGCCCGGGCCGCCTGATCATTGCTGTTTTATTGTCGCTGTCCCGCCGGGCCTGGTGTCGTTGACCGCATTCATATAGTAAGTGGTGTGCGGGGTTGCATCCGAGGGTATATTTGCGACCAGCAGCCTGAGGGGAAACGGTTTGTCCAGGTCGACATCGTAGGAACCCTCCGGCTCGATCGTGATCAATACGGAGGCCCCGGCCAGGTCGGTGGGGAAACTCACCCCCGCGGGTGCGTTCTGCAGGAAGTCTTCCCCAGGGAAGGATGGGTTCGACCAGGCTCCGCTGTACTGGTTCATATCGTCCGCACTGAGGGCGGATGTGAACTTGCCGGTCGAGATATAAGTACTGTCCAGGATTACCCAGCCCTCATACTCCCATCCTGCAGAGAGGTCGGGCAGTACGAGACCGTTAAGAGAGACCCCGGTGGAAAGGTCCATGAACCAGATGCCGCTTTTTTCGTTGCTGCTGATACTGTCGGTCGGGGTGGCGAGGACGTATCTCCCGGCCAAGTTCTCGAAACTGAAGTCCATTCCCAGCCAGCTATCGGTAGTCAGGGCAGCCTCACCATCGCTCACTTCTCCGCCGAGGATCTGGGTATAGGAGGAGGATGTTACCACCACGTCCGAAAGCTCGATGCTTACCACGATACCATAGATGTCCTCAGCCGCGAGATCGATCGTGAACTCTCCGCTCAACAGGGAGTCCCCCGACACGTCGATCATCGCCCCCGCTTCATTGAGGTTGAAAATCACCAGCGGGTACCCGTACAGGTAACCGTTATAATACTCGATGACCCAGGCCTGGTAATTCAACCCACCCTCCAGCGGCTCCAGGCCGCTGAGAGACAGCTCGACAATACTCGACCCTTCCGGCTCGGTGGAAGATTTGTCCTCGCTGCAGGAAGCCGCAAACAGGAGGAAAGCGGCCAGCACGGCAGGCAGGCAAAGCGTGATAATTCGTTTTTTCGGCACTGCAGACTCCTGGTCGAAGGTTAAGATCTGAAAATCCCCCTAGTATATAACAGGGTTTTGAGTATTTGGATAGATAAAAGCAACCGGGAGACCGTAATCCCCCGGGTCTGACAGGCCGGTATTACCCGGTAATCAGACCGGTCAGTAACGGTGCGGCTGTTTTTTTCTTATGTTCCCCCCGCTTGGAAAAAGTCAGGACACGGCGTTCGAACCCGGCCATACAGCTTCGGATGCGAAGCACGGCCTGCCGCTAGACAGAGGCCCGGCGGCAGGCCCGGGGAGGTTCTCTGGTTACAGCCAGGTACGGCTCGATGATACCGGCGAAAATTTTCCTGGCCCGGTTGAGCCGGCTTTTCACCGTGCCGATGCCGCAGCCGAGGATCTCAGCGATCTCCCTGTAGGTCTTGCCCTCGATTTCGCGCAAGCTGAAGACCAGCCTGTGGTGTGCGGGCAGCTCCCTGACAGCCCGGGCCACCAGGTCCCTGAGCTGGCTCCTGTAGAGCTGGTCGTCCGGCCCGGCCGCCTGGTCCGCGGCTTCGAACATCAGCCTGTATTTGTGGTGGAAAAACAAATCATGGAAAAACAGCAGGGGGCTCAGGCTGACAGCGCGCAGCTCGTTTTTGGCCAGGTTGGTGGCGATGGTATATAGCCAGGTGGAGAACTTGCGACTGGTGTCGAAACGCTCGATATTGCGGAAGACCCGCACGAATGTCTCCTGGAGCAGGTCCTGGGCCCTGTCGCGGTCATAGACCATGCGATTGAGGTAATTCAGCACTTTCTTGCTGTGGCGCTCCATCAGCTCCTTGAAGGCCCAGTCCCCGCCCTCGTTAAAGAGCAGTACCAGGTCCTCATCGGATTTGTTTTCCGCTGAACAGATAAAAGGTATGTCGCAACAAGCTTTCATCGCTTTTCAAGCCGGTTAATAGCGTTTTCACATCAAAGATAAGAGAAACCGGTTCTTTCAGGACCGGGAAATAAAACAAATCCCCCTTGTTTTCCCCCTTTTTCCAAGGGGGAGCTTTTCCCCCTGTCCAATCGCCTAAGGCCTTGCGAAGCAACCTGTTACTCCCCCCTTTCGCAAAGGGAGGCAGGGGGGATTTCACTAAACACGCTAAAGTCAGAGTTTTAATCTTCTATAAATGATAGAAATGTTTACAAGGTGCTCCGGCGGCTAGCGCCGACGCTTGCCTTGAACGTGTTAATTTCGCAGCCGTTCCTCTGTCCGTTCTTTTTGTCATAAGCAGGAGCCGCCTCCCGGCTCATTCATGCACCACGGTGAAAAAGGCGCTGTCGCTGTTGAAGGCGGTGAACACTCCCAGCCCGTTGACCACGTTGGTCAGGGGCTCGTTCAGGTCCCTGGTATCCTGCTGCCGTGAAGCAAACAGGTCCACGTATTCCTGGTTGACCCGGTAAACCTTCGCCTTGTGGCGGCCGTAGTGGGTGACGCTGAACAGGCTGATGATATACTCATCTCCGGTGATCGGGATCGAGATGATCCTCATGGGCCTGCCGAAAGGCATGCCTGTCTCGATTGCCTGGGGATCTGTCTCCACGTTTTCCAGGGCCACATAATACGCTGAGTTGTCCTGGTTCAGCCAGGTGACCCTGACCGCGCTGGTGTCCTCCACCATGAAGCGTCTTCCGAAGCCGAAGCCTCCCGCGCTGAAATCCTGGATCACCAGCTCATCCACGGTCATGGCGACCCCTGCCGGCGCCGGAGGCACGGCTGTCTCGGCGCTGGCCAGCTTGCCGTAGTAAGCCACCTCGATGCGGAACCGGTCGCCGGTATTGACAGTCAGGCCGGTCCCCGGGTAATGGTAATATCCCTCGCGGCCGGGTGTGGGGACCAGTGAGTAGACGTTTCCTTCCTTGATCAGCTTGACATCCGCATCGCTGACCGGCGGGCCCACCGAATCCTCGCTGCCCAGCCCGACAGTGGAGGCAAGCTGGATTTCGGTAACCGGCTCATCGGCGTAGAGGTACCCGCGGATTACCACCACGTCCGATTCCGGCACGAACGGGGTATCTTCGGTGCAGGCCGCGGCAGCCAGGATGGCCAACAGCAGGACTGCTGCAAGAGATTTATTCATGATTTCCTCGCTTTATCTGGAGTAGACCTGCAGGTAAACGGTCGGGGTGAACCCCAGCATTTTGACATCGGTCACGGTTACCGGCTGAGTGTCCAGGTCATACTGGCGGTACCAGACGTTTTCATTGTTATAGAGGTTGAAGATCGAGAACCCGAGCACGAACTTATTCGAGTGCGTGTAGAAACTGCGCGAGATACTGGCATCCAGCCTGTGGTAGGCGGGCAGGCGGTAACCGTTTTTGTCGCTGACATGTATGTAGCTCGATGAGTTCCCGTCGAGCAGCTCTATGAAGTACTGGCTCTCCGGAGCGGTATACGGCTTGCCCGTGGCATAGACCCAGGTCGCTGCGAGGTCCCAGTTACCGAGGGAATATTTCCCGACTAAATTGATCTCGTGGGTCCTGTCGTGCGAGGCCGGGAACGGATCCGTGCTGAGCTCCGGGAAGTCGTATTCCACTTTGGAGAGGGTGTAGCCAAGCCAGCCGGTCAGCCTGCCGGTCTTTTTCTGCAGCAGGAACTCCACTCCCCTGACACTTCCGGTCCCCTGGAAAAAGCCCCTGACCCTGGATTCTTCCATTACGTTCGGCCGGAAAATCCTGCGGGTGTACTCGACCAGGTTGTCCAGGTCCTTGTAATAGCCCTCGACATCGAAAAGGAACCCGGGTTTTTCGTAGCTCACTCCCCCGATGTAGTGCTCGGCGAAGTTCGGCTCCAGCTCTTCATCTGCCAGGATCCAGAAATCCCTGCTGCCTTCCAGCACGTTCTCGTTGGTTATCCGGTTGATGAACTGGTGGTATTGACCCCAGGCGCCTTTCAGCTTGACATTTTCCGTGAGGTGGTAAACCACCGCGGCCCGGGGTTCCAGGTAGCTCGAGCCGGTCTTGCCGTAATAATTTTCCCGCAGGCCGAAAGTCAGCTCGCATACCGGCGTGATTTCCCACGAGTCCTGCAGGTATAAGAAACCCTGGCTGGCCCGGGCTTCCCTTCCCAGCAGGCTGACCGAGTCATTCATCGTGGCGAAGTAATGGGAGTTGAACCTGGAGAGACCCATCCCGATTTTAAGGTTGTGGGTATTGGTCAGGTGCCATTCGTTATCCAGGCGGATGGTCAAGTCCTCGACTTCGTTGTCCTCTTCCGAGGCGCTGCGGTTGCCGCGAAAGAAATTCAGGCTGTCGTCCACTGCGGTCGGATCCGTGGAGAAACCCTGGTTGCGGTCATAAGTGCTGAAATAAGATGAATAGGAGACCATAAAATTCGAGTAGAGGCGGTCGTGCATCTTGCGCGACCACTTGGCGCTGACACCGGTGTTGCCCCAGGTGGTATATTCCTCTGTCTGGCGGCTCAGGCCCTCGTCCGCAAAGAACGAGGAGCCGCCTTCGCCCCTGAACCCGAACTGCCTGCCGCCCAGCTCCTGGGATTGATTCAGGTTGTCTTTGCCGCGGTAGAAACTCAGGGCGAAAATGTCCCTGGAGGTGGGATTCAAGGTTACCTTGCTGTTTATGTCATAGAAATAGAAGTCTGGGTCTGCATCGGCCATGGCTATGTTTCTTGAGCCCATGCCCCCGGGCCTGTTCATGTTTCCGCCGACATTGAAAGCAGGCTGGGCGGAATTTTGATCCCCGGTTACGAAATCGAACAGTGAGTTATACAGGGAGCTCTTTACTACATCGGTGTACGAGCGGCGTGCGGAGAAGAGGAAAGAACCCTTGTCGGAGAGGGGGATTTCCAGGACTCCGTTGCCGCTGAGCAGGTTGATGCCGAACCCGTAGCGGGTGTAATTGGCATCGCCGGTTTTTCCGGTGAGGTTGACCACGCTGGAGATCCGCCCCCCGAACTCGGCCGGATACCCGCCCTTATAGACCCTGATATCCTTGATCGCATCGGCGTTGAATGCGCTGAACATCCCGAAGAAGTGGTCCACGTGGTAGATCGTCATCCCGTCGAAAAGGATCAGGTTCTGGTCTGGTGTTCCCCCCCGGACATACAGCCCGGAAGAACCGTCGCTGACCCCGCTGATTCCCGGCAGCAGCTGCAGGGAGCGGAAGATATCCACTTCTCCGACATTGGGCAAAGCGAGGAGTTCCTGCGGGGCCATCACCACCTGGCTGACATTTTCGGTCGCATCCAGGGTCTGGACCTCCCCCTCGACCGTAATGCCCTCGAGCTGGACAACCACCCTTTTCATACCTATCTCGAGTGTCCGGTCTTCTCCCTTGACGTTTTCGACCTCGACCTCCTGGGTGGCGAACCCGATATATTTGACCTGGAGGGTACATTTGCCCACGGGGGCGTTGACTATCACGAAATACCCGTCGGTATTGGTAGCCGCCCCGTAAGGGGTGCCTTTGAGCAGGACATTGGCAAAGGGCAGCGCCTCGCTGGTCTCCCTGTCGCGGACATATCCCTTGATGTCCTGCCGGGCGGCCCCGGCCGACTGGGCGAATCCCGGGGCAGGCCCGCTCGCAGGAAGCAGGAGACACAGTAATTGCAGGGAGATCACAAGATATTTCAACCTTGCGAGGTATCCCGCTCCGGGCGCGATCCTTAGTTTTTTGTACATCAACCCTCCTGGCTCAGGACCTTAGCTTGATAAAACAAGGGGCATTCATTTTTCCGTTTTCAACCCGGTCTCGCGAAGCTGCTCATATTTTTTCCGCTGCTCTTCGCTGAGCAGGGCTTTGAACTTGTCTTGAAAATCTTTGTAGATCTTTATTCTCCTTCCACTGGCCTCATTCGGGGAAAGCTCCTCCCTGAGCAGATCCCCGGCCAGCTTTTCAGACGCCTTCTGCATCTTGTCGAACAGTTTCCCGGCAGCTTTCCGCTGTTTTTTCTCCAGCTCCAGGTAGGCGCACAACCGCTCGAAATCCTTTTTTTCCCGGTATCTCTCCTGCATCATTTCAGGAGACATCATGCCAGGTCTTCCCCTGCCGCCGGGGTCTCCGCCGTGTTGGGCCTTGAGCGCGGAGCTGAAAATACAGGTCGAGAAAAAGAAAAAGGTCGCTGCTGTTTTCAGGGTGCGAAGCACCCTCTTGTCAAACATCCCGGTTTCCTTTAAGAAGGTTCAGCTTACTTGGTGGCTAACGGTACGGGCGATGAATAAGACGTTTAAAAGCTTCATACCTGTTACATTAGCAGAGCACCCCCGGCTGCACCCTACCTGCAGGGCTCCAGCCATGTTTCCCGCAGCCGGATGAATTTTTGCTTTTGTTGCTCGTTGAGCAGGCCGCTCAGCCGCTCGAAATAATCCCTGTTTATCCTGGTCACTTTTTCGCAGAGGAGGTCTATGTCGAGATAACCATTTTGCAGGATCCGGATCAACTCCCTTTTCTTGTCCAGCATATCATCGAACAGCCGGCGCGCCTGTCTTTTCTGTGGTTTGTCCAGGGCGAGAGAGTCGCACATCGCCTCGAAACCGTGCTCGGCTTTTAACTTCAGGTCGTCCACGCGCACGGGGACCTCCCTGAATTCGCCGTCGGGCTCTTCACGGCCGAACCCCTGCCTTTCCTGTGCCAGAAGCATACAGGAGAAAGTAGCAGTCGAGCCGAGCCCGAATAACACAGCTACCGTCGCAAAACGAATTGACCACCTACTCGACATGCGTGCCTCATCCGGGGTGTTCCGGCTGCCGGCAGGAAGTGAAAAGTCTTTGCCTCGGTCAAGGGAGCCTCCGGAGCGGAGATTCGGTTTTGAGAATTAGTGAACGAACCAGGAATGGGTTAATAATAGCCTTAAGTCAAAAAAGGTGCCCGATTCAAACGTTTTCTGCTTCATCACTGTATCTTGATGAAATAAAACAAGTTAATGGATTGGCGAAAAAATGTTATTGCTGGCGGTTCTTCTGTTTGCCCTCTTTTTTCGACCAGATTGTCGAGAGTTTTCGACAATCTGGTCGATCTGCAGGCTTCAGCCGGTAGTAGTATAGTATTGATTAAGGCCGGTATCCTGCCCTGGCTTACTTTGATTTGGTGGATAAGATCTATTCCCGGTTAAAAAGCACTTTGAAAAACATTACAAAAAGTTTTGGAAGGTGGGAGGGGGCCTGGGGGAGGGCGGAGAACCTTTCTCAAAAGGTTTCCGCCCTCCCCCGGAAAAAGCTATAAATTTTCATACCGTTGTTGTCAAATTGGTATACGACAGGCAGGTGAGATCAACGGCTACAGGTTTCGGTGGAAGGGAACGCAGGGTTCTAACGGCCGGCGGCCTCCTCACGGGGTCTGCGAAACCGGGAGGAGGCCGCCGGTGAGCGGCCCGGGATGCCGGCCGCGCTCAGTCGGAGGGTAACGTAGCGAGCCAGCGGCCGTAGCGCTTGAAGAAGGTGTACTCGTGGCCTCCGCCGGCGAGGATGGTGTGGTACTTGCTGTCGTAATATATGGGTTTTGACCCCGGGTAGCGGCGCTTCATGAAGGCAAAGGCATCATCCGCCGCTTTCAGGAAACGCTTCTTAAGGGCCGGGCTGTCGGTATACTTGTGGCCGTACATCAGCACGTCGGCCACGCGGTAAGTCCAGGGGCCGTGGTCGCCCCGGCCGCCCCGGGCCGGGCTCCAGCTCATGTAGATCCCGTGCTCCGGTCCCCCGGCCAGGAAGCGGCTGACAAAATCCGCGTAAGCCACCACGTAATCCTTGCCCGGCCGGTAGGCACGCCCGGTCTTTTCCTCCATAACCGCGGTCCAGCGGGCCACCGCGTTGATGCAGATCGCCGCTTGCCAGAAACCGCCCAGTTGATTGTCAGGGTTCTGTTTCCTGCCCTCTTCGCTGATGTACCACTGTTTTTCAGGCGCGGTGCTCGCGATCGCTTTCTCGATTGCGGCGATGTATTTATCGTCCCAGGTCAGCAGGTAGGCATCGGTCAGCACCTGGATGTTGTTGCCGGCATCGCGGCTGACCTGATCGATCTGGGCGAACTTGTCGCGGGTGATCTTGAAATAGACCAGTTCTGCCAGCTCCATGGCCGACTCGAGCACGCGGCGGTTGCCGGTCAGGTAGTAGTAGGCCATCATGCCGCGCGAGTCGAAATGGCCGGATTCCGGGGAACCGCCCCGTCCCCAGGGCCAGTTCAGCTTGCCCCACCAGGTCAGGCTGGGGCTGCCGCTGCGGTGAGTGCCGGTCGCCACTTCGACCCCGTGCGAGGTATGAGCGAACTTGCCGCCGTTGAACACGCCTCCGCGCAGGGTATCGGTAAAGCAGTGGTAGAGGTCGATGTCGCTCTGGTGCACGATACCGGGGTCTGCCAGCTTCCACCACTGGTAGCTCAGGACGGGGTCAGCGGAGACGGTTCGCAGGCTGTGGAAAAGCATGCCGTAGCCGTGGTCGTACTCGTGGTTGAAATGGCTGACCACCAGGCGCCCGGTGTGCGGGCCGCCGGTCTCATCGAACTCGTTGTGGGCCGGGGTGTCGCCGAAGTTGCGCCAGCCGTACTCCTCGCTTTTATCGATGTCCAGCATCAGGTTGTCATCTTTTTTGGCCACCGCGCCCTGCATCAGGGTCTCGTAGGTGGGGAAGCTTTTCGGGTCGTAGGTCGCTGCATCATCGAAGAATCCGCTTTGCAGGTAGCTTTCGGCCGGCGCCCGGACAAAGAGGGGGTGGTGGAAAGCGCACATTACCTCGGCCACCCTGTACGGAGTGGGCCTGCGGCCCTCTGCCTGGGGCCCGGTGTGGAAGAAAAAGGCGGTCTCGTGGGTCTTGATCTCCCCGCCCTG
>JAFGTO010000112.1 GCA_016934095.1 Candidatus Glassiibacteriota bacterium | reverse complement strand
GGAAGCGTCCCAGGTCGTCGTAAGCCAGGGCCAGGTTCGCCTCGTGGGTCTCCTCGAACTCCTTGCGCTGGCGGTCGTTCATCACCGAGTCGGCCATCCTGGCGGTCGACTCTCCGGTGAGGTTTTCCTGGCCCCAGGGCTGGGTGATACCCTCGACGCGGAACATCGGCGGGCAGCCGGCGGTGATATAGATGTCTGAAGCGTCCTTTTGCACCATGTATCTGAGCAGGTCCATGAATTCCATAGTCACCCCTTTATCCCGAAAAGTTCGCAGTTGAAAGAGAGGCGGGACAAACTAGCTGCGGGCTTGCTAGAATCCCCTGGTGAACAGCTCCGGGTCCGAGGCGTGCAGCATCGCGGCTTCCTTGTCCACCACTCCCTTGAACACCAGGTCTTTCAGGTGCTGGTCGAGGGTCTGCATGCCCCATTTCTGCCCGGTCTGCAGGGCACTGGGAAGCTGGGCCACCTTACCCTCGCGGATCAGGTTGCGCACCGCCGGAGTGCCCATCATGATCTCCAGGGCGGCCACCCGGCCCTTGCCATCTTTCTTGCGCAGCAGGGCCTGGCTGATCACCGCCCGGCAGCTCTCGGCGAACATGGCCCGGATCTGTGCCTGCTCGCCGGCCGGGAAGACATCCACGATCCGGTCCACGGTCTTGGGGGCACTCGAGGTATGCAGCGTGCCGAAAACCAGGTGTCCGGTCTCGGCGGCGGTCAGGGCCAGTTGGATAGTCTCCAGGTCGCGCATCTCGCCGACCAGGATGATGTCCGGGTCCTCGCGCAGGGCGCTGCGCAGTGCGTTGGCGAAAGAATGGGTGTGAGGGCCGATCTCGCGCTGGCTGACCAGGCAGTTCTTGGACTTGTGCACGAACTCGATCGGGTCCTCGATGGTGAGGATATGTCCGTGGCGCTCATCGTTGACCAGGTCGACAATGGCAGCCAGGGTAGTGCTCTTGCCGCTGCCGGTCGGACCGGTAACCAGCACGATGCCCTTTTCCAGCTTGGCCAGGTCGCGCATGGTTTTCGGCAGGCCCAGCTTTTCGAAACTCAGGACTTCGGTAGGGATGGTCCTGAAAACCGCCGCTTCCCCTCTCTGCTGAACGAACGCATTGACCCGGAAGCGGGCCACATCGCCCAGCTCCATGGAGAAATCCATGTCGTGGGACTCCTCGAATATCTTGCGCTGCCGGTCGTTGAGGATATCGTAGATCATCGCGTGCACTTCCTTCTTGTCCAAAGGCGGCACCTTGACCGGAACCATCTCACCGTGAACCCGGATGCGCGGAGGCTCTCCGGAGCTCAGGTGGATATCGGAAGCCCCCTGCTTGTGGGCGAAGATCAGTAGTTCCGCAATGTCCATTAATTACTCCCGGGAATTGCAATAAAGGGAAAAGGCATCCAAATCCGCAGCCGGGCTGTCAGCCGGTCCATCGAGCCACGGACAGCGGCCGCAAAACCGAACGCCGGAAGATCGGCCGGTGAAAAGCAAAGCTGATAATCAAGGTTTAACTTGATTGTATTATTAGCTGTAAACTTTGTCAAGTCCGATCCGTTTCTAAGAATATCGCAGATCCTGCACGAAAGCGCCGGAACCTCAGGCCGGCCGGTGCACGGGCGCTGCAATTTTTTCCCGGGCCTTGGGGAGCGACCCGTCTCCCCGGCCCTGTCCCGGTACGACCCTGAGCCCCGGCTGCCGCGCAGATAGCAAAAGTTTTGGATTTAACCGGCGTTTCCTTTATATTAAGAGGGCCGTTGAAAAAATACCTCAACGCCCCCTAGTGAATTGAACAGCGAGCACATTCCCCGCGGCTTGCCGCGGGGAGTCTTCAATGCCTTTTTGCTCCGGATGACGCAACCGGGAAGACGGAAATAATGTACGACAACCTGACAGATGATCTTCCGGCCGGGCGCACCTGCATTGTCTGCGGCGACACTTTCAGTCCAGGGCTGGTGGACGACCAGGGGCGCTGCGCAGCCTGCCGCCAGTCTGCCGAAAGGTTCATCGGGGAGTTCTCGGCGAGCCTGGGACAGTGGGCGGCCGGCCTCAAAGACAGTCAACCGGACCCCGGGTCCCTGACAGCTTCCGGCAGGAAGACAAGGTTCAGCCTCTCGAGGCTGTTTATCGCACTGGTCCTGGTGGTTGTCGGGTATTACGCCTATGATTTCATCGATAACTACCATTTGATCCAGACCCAGTGGTACCTGAACCAGGGGCATGTGGACAAAGCCCGCCTGCACCTGGAAAAAGCCATCGAGGCCGACCGCAAAGACCCAGACCTGAGGTTCGTGCTGGGCAACCTCTGCTACCAGCAGGGAGAGCTGGACTCGGCCATAGAGTCATTCAGGCAGACCATCGAGCTGGACAGCCTTCACGCCGGGGCGCTGAACAACCTAGCCTGGGTTTTCGCCCAGATGAACTCGAACCTGGACGAGGCCCTGAGACTGAGCAAGCGCTCACTGGAAATCGACCCTGAAAACCCTTATTACCTCGACACGATCGCCGAGATCTACTTTCTGAAGAAGGAGTACTACCGGGCCTTGACCTACATCCGCAGGGCGGTGGAGCAGGACCCGCCGAATGTCGAGTACTACCGCCGCCGGCTTGAAATAATCAAGAACCTGGTCTACCGCAAGAGCCGTTTCTCCGAAGTCTGACAGGTTTGGATTGAACGCCCTCTCGCTTACCCCGCTGTAAGCCGCACCGGCCGGCGAGCGGATAAAAACAATCGGTTGCTTGACAATCGAGGGTCCTCCCTGAGCTCGCTCGAGGGGAGTCTTCAACTATCGTTGTATACTGTTTAACTTGTAGTTTTGTATTTTCATAATCCGGATTTTACGAAATCTTAAGATCCCGGTTCCATCCGGATACGTAAGGAGGAGTACCGTGAAAGAGAAAGTCCAGGAAGTGCTCGAGAAGCTGCGGGTTTACCTTCAGGCGGACGGCGGAGATATCGAGCTGGTGGATATTACCGAGGACAACGTGGTGCAGGTGCGTCTCAAGGGGGCCTGCCACGGCTGCCCCGGCGCGGCTATGACCCTGAAGATGGGTGTGGAAAGGGCCCTCAAGGAAGCAGTACCCGAGGTCAAGGGAGTCGAGGCGGTCTGAATGCCGGTCCGAGGGGCGGCCCGGCCGCCGGCTGTGAGAGAAAAACCCGGGAGTGCGGACCTCCGCACCCCGACCACCGACCGAGAACGACAAATGGCGAAAAAATTTTCCCAGGAAATGACCCTCAAGGAAGTCGCCGCCGTCGGTCCCAAGGCGGCCAGGGTGATCGAAAAGCACTTCGGCAAGGACTGTTTCCGCTGCCCCAGTTTTTCGGTGGAGCCGCTGTTCATGGGGGCGCGTATGCACGCCCTGGATGTCGAGCTGATCCTCAGGGAGCTCAACTCCACTGTTGGCTGAACCTTCCCGAGAGCGTACAGCGATGACCAAGCCAGCCCCTGAAGAGCGCCCTGCCGCCGGAGACCGCGCGCAAGAGAAACAGGTCATCGGCGACCGCAAGCTGGGAGACGAGTGGACCGACTGGAATGGAAACCTCGAGGCAAGCGCAGTCTCGCTCGATGAAGACCGGCGGGTCTTCATCGGTTTCGCTTTCCTCTGCCTGGCGGCCATGATCCTGGCCGCGGTATTCGTCTCTTACATGATCTACCCGCGGCTGGCAGGCTGGCACCACCTGCTGGCCGAGCTGACAATGCTCCTGCTGGCCGTATTCAGCCTGGCGCTGGTCCTCTGGTTCGCCGCTTTCGCCCTGCCGCTGGTATTCGGGAAACGTCCCCGGCTGCGTCTGGATTTCGTGCAGAAAAGCCTGAACCTGCTGGTGCCGCTGACAATCGGGCTGGGGAGCCGCTTCGGGATAAGCCGCGACCGCATGGGCAACTCGTTTATCAAGGTCAGCAACGCCCTGGTGCGATCCGCCCGGATAAACACCGGTCAAGGTCCCCTGCTGATGCTGCTCCCCCGCTGCCTGACCGGCCCGGTGCGCAAGGAGGTCCAGGCCCTGGCCGGCCGGTACGACTGCCTGGTCCATACTGTCCCCGGCGGGGAGCTCGCCCGCCAGCTCATCCGTCAGCACCGCCCCAGCCGGATCATCGCCGTGGCCTGCGAGCGGGACCTGGTGAGCGGCATCCAGGACGTGTCCGCGGTGGTCCCGACCTACGCCATCCCCAACTGCAGGCCGGAGGGCCCCTGTAAGAACACGCTGGTGGACCTGCGGCGGATCGAGGAGGCCCTGATCCTGTTCAGCCCGCAAAAGAACCGCTGAGCCGTGGCTGCCGCAAGTCCGCTAACAGCATCCCCTTTCGTGGCCGGGTAGTTCCACCTCTAAAACGCATTGAAATATTAAGAACACAGGGTATGAAGGCTGTCAAGGGCCGTTTCCACTCTTGGGACAACGATATGCAGCAAGGAAGTTTTGATTGTATAACATGCAGCAAATTCTACAGTTACAATTGAAACGGCTTGCCTTGCCCTTGACAGCCAACGAAACAATAAATTTCACCACGGGGCGTTGAGGTATTTTTTCAACGCCCCTCTCGAGCCTCAGTGGAAAGCATCACGATCAAGGGCGCCCGCCAGCACAACCTGAAAAACATCGACCTCGAACTGCCGCGCAAATCCCTGGTAGTGGTCAGCGGCCTGTCCGGCTCGGGAAAGAGCTCGCTGGTCTTCGACACCCTCTACCAGGAAAGCCGGCGGCGGTTTTTCGAGACCCTGCCGACCTACGTGCTGCAGTTCATGGAGCGCGTGCCCAGGCCCGATTTCGATTCCATCGAGGGCCTGAGCCCGGCCGTGGCGGTCGAGCAGCGCAACCCGGTGCAGACTTCCCGCAGCACGGTGGGCACACTCACCGAGATCTACGATTACCTCAGGCTGGTTTACGCCCGGGCCGCCGAGACTGTCTGTCCGGGCTGCGGCCGACCGGTGGCGCCCGACAACCCGGAGAATCTGAGCAGCCGGCTGCTCGAGTCTTTCCCCGAACGCCGGGTGAGCATCGCTTTCGCCCCGCCGTACTCGGAAAAAGTGCCTGCCGCGACTGTCCGCGACAGCCTGCTGGCCCTGGGCTTCCTGCGGGTGATCGCCGACCCCGGGGCCACGGCACTGCGCCTGGATGAGAGCGGCTCGCTGGAAAAGCTCGAACAGGGCGGGAAATTCTACGTGGTGCTCGACCGCCTGACCCCGGAGTCGGACCAGAGGACCCGCCTGGCGGAAAGCCTGAGAGAGGCCTTCCTGCGGGGCGAGGGGGCGCTGCGGGTCTACCCGGACAACGGGGAGCCGCTGGATTTTTCCGGCCGCTTCCTCTGCGCCTCCTGCGACCGGAGCTTCCCGGAGCCCTCCCCCAACCTCTTCTCTTTCAACAGCCCGTACGGGGCCTGCCCGACCTGCCGCGGCTTCGGCAACCTGCTGGATTACGACCCGGCCCTGATCGTGCCGGATGCGGGCCTGAGCCTGGAGGGAGGGGCACTGGACCCGTGGACCAAGCCCCGCTACGAGGGGCGCAGGGCGCTGCTCGGGGAATTCTGCCGCCGGGAGGGGATCGACATGCGCGCTCCCTGGTCCGGGCTGGCGCCGGAGCACCGTGAAATGCTGCTGGTCGGGGCCCCGGGGTTCGAGGGAGTCCTGCCTTTCCTGCAGAGCCTGGAGCGCAAGAAATACAAGCAGTACATCCGCTTCTTCCTGAGGAGCTACCAGAGCGAGAGAGTCTGCCCGGACTGTTCCGGCTCCAGGCTGCGGCCGGAGACCGAAAACGTGCTGCTGGTCGGATTGTCGATCGGCAGGCTGAGCGCAATGGATGTCGAGTCCCTGGGCCGGTGGCTCGACAGCCTGCCGGGCAGGCTGAGCCCACGGCAGTCGGCGGCGGCCGCCGACTGCCTGCGCGAGATCGTCAGCCGCCTGGACTACCTGAGAGAAGTGGGCCTGGGCTACCTGACCCTCGACCGGATGACCAGGACCCTCTCGGGAGGCGAGTACCAGCGGATAATGCTCACCCGGCTGCTGGGCAGCGGCCTGACCGATACCCTTTTCGTGCTCGATGAGCCCACGATCGGCCTGCACCAGCGCGACACGCGGCGGCTGATCCGGGTGATGCGGAAACTGGTGGAAGCGGGCAACAGCCTGGTGGTGGTCGAGCACGACCGGGAGGTGATCGGTGCCGGCGACTACCTGGTCGAGCTGGGCCCCGGCTCGGGCGAACAGGGCGGACAGGTGGTGTTCAGCGGGACTGCCCGGGAGTTCGCCGCCGCGGACACCCCTACCGCTGACTGGCTGGCCGAGCGCTCACCGCCGAAACCGCACAAGGCCAGGAAGCCGGAGACATTCCTGCGGGTGGTGGGCGCGAAGTTCCGCAACCTGAAGAATGTCGAGGTCGAGATACCGCTTAAATGCTTCTCGGTAGTCAGCGGGGTGAGCGGCAGCGGCAAGAGCTCGCTGGTGGCCGGAGTAATCCGGCCGGGTCTGGAAGACGCGATCTCCCATCGCCCGGACAACCGGGCGATACCCGCCAGGTGCGAGCGGATCGACGGCTGCCGCAGCCTGGGCGGCGTGGTGATGATCGACCAGTCTCCGATCGGCAGGACCCCCCGCTCGAACCCTGCCACCTATATCAAGGCTTTCGATGAGGTCCGCAGGCTGTTCGCAGGCACTGCCGCGGCCAGGCGGCTGGGCCTGGGCGCAGGCCATTTTTCTTTCAACACCGCCGGAGGACGTTGTGAGCACTGCAAAGGAGCCGGCTTCGAGCGGATCGAGATGCATTTCATGGCGGACATCTTCGTGCCCTGCGAGGCCTGCCAGGGCCGGAGGTTCAAGAGCTCCGCCCTGAAAATCCGCTACCGCGGCCTCTCGGTCGATGAGGTGCTGGGGATGACAGTCAACCAGGCGATCGAGTTTTTCGGCGAGCACAGCAAGATCGGCAAGCCTCTATGGCTGCTGCAGTCGGTGGGCCTGGGCTACCTGAAGCTGGGGCAGAGCGCCACCACTCTTTCAGGCGGAGAGAGCCAGCGCCTGAAAATAGCCCGGCAGCTCGCCGAGACGGGACGCACCCGCCGCCAGGGCAGGCTCTACCTCCTGGATGAGCCTACTACCGGGCTGCATGCGCTGGAAGTCCGCAGGCTGCTCCGGGTGCTCGACCGCCTGGTCGAGTCCGGCAATACCCTGCTGGTGGTGGAGCACCACCCGGAGGTGATCGCCCACGCCGACTGGATAATAGACCTGGGGCCGGAGGGCGGCGAGGCCGGCGGCGAGGTGGTGGTCCAGGGACCGCCGGAGAAAGTCGCCGCCTGCCGGGCCGGCCACACCGGCAAACTGCTCAGGGAGTGAGACAGGCCATCCAATATATTCCTTGACAGATCTACAGGCCCGAGGCATTATTCCCCTGAAGTCACGTCTGCGAGATTACTTTGAATATCCAACCCCTCTCCTTCGTCCAACATACTGGCAAGCCGGGGAAACATACCATAGAGCCTCTCAAACCTACCGGGAACCTGAAGGAGCTCAGCATGAAACGCGGATATCTGACTCTTCCATTACTGTTAATCTGTCTTCTGATTGCCTCGCCGGTCCGCGCCCAGGAGGAGAACATCCCGGAAGATTTCGACGGGCTGCTGGTGAAGGCGGACATCACTGTGACCATGCGGGGGGGCGACCTCGAAATCTCGATTACGCTGATGGATGAAAGCATCCTGCAATACGCGACCAAGGAAATGCGCGATCACCTGAACATGCTGATCGAGGAATACCTGACTGACAATACGAGCTACCGGGCCGACGATCCTAACCGCCCGATACCGTTCCTGGTCAACTTCCGCGCCCTGGGCCAGGAAGTGCGCTACGAGCCTTACGAGCTGGTGATCTACAACTACAGCCAGGAATACAAGCCTGTCGAGATTGTCTCCATCTCGCCCAGGTTTTTCGACCGGGTGGCCTATATCAGGCAGAAACCGGTGGCTGCGATCTACCTCTTCGACCACCGCATCGACCTCAACTCCCGGGACCTGACTATCTCCTACTTCGATGCCCTGATTTTCAACAACTGGCTCAGGGTGATCGAGGCGGTGAACCGCAGCAAGGCCCAGCTCGAGATCTTCCGCGCGCGGAAGAAAGAAAAGTAAGGCCTTGAGGCCGAAGACCTGAAGGAAACGCTGCAGGCCCTTTTTCCGACCCAGGAGAAAGGGCCTTTCTACTTGCCGGGGAAAACGGAAGAGAACCCCCGGCCGGCAAGGCCCTGCCCGGATAGTCCCGACTGCTTTCTTGCTTTTCAAACGGATTGAGCTTAATTTTTCAATCAGGGGCAAGGCTTCAGGAACTCGATAATTTATCTCTGGTATGGCAAACCGATGAATGTGATTGGCCCGCGTGCGGAATGGACGATCCGGCTCGAGAGCCTGGAGGCGACCCTCGATTTCGGCCATGAGCTCGGGCGGTGCATCCAGTCTCCCGGGCTGATCGCCTTTTTCGGCGAGCTGGGCAGCGGCAAGACCACGCTGATCCAGGCGATCGGCGAGGGCCTGGGCATCACCGGCCGCGCCACCAGCCCCACTTATACGATTATCAACCTTCACCCGGGCGGCAGGCTGCCGCTGCTGCACGTGGACTGTTATCGCATCGAGGAGCCGGCCGAACTCTATGAGATCGGCCTGGATGAATGGCTCGCCGGTCCTCACCTGGTCTGCATGGAGTGGTCCGAGCACGCCCGGGCTCTCCTGCCGGGCCGCCGCATGGAACTGAGGTTGGCCTGCCCGGCCCCGGAACAAAGGACCGCGCGGCTGCTCCTGTTCGCCGACCTCTGGCCCGAGCTCGACCGCCGGCTGGACCTCATTGCGCAAAAGTCGGGTTGAGCGCCGGCCGTGCCGCCTCACCCGGAAGGCCGCTCCCCGGGGGAGTTGTAACCTGCAAGCCCCTGGAAACATTTAACTTTAAAAGAACTCCCATCCGATATGCCGAAACAGACCAGAGACGACAGCACTTGTCCCGAAAATAAAGCGCTTCTCTGCCTGGAGACTTCGACCTCCGTGGGTTCGGTGGCCCTGGTCCGGCCCGGCGGGATGCTGGCCCGCTGTTGCCGTAACAGCCGGACGCCCCATACCGGGGACCTGTTCCTGAAAGTCAGGCAGCTGCTCGATGATTTCGCCCTCCAGCCGGCGGACTTGCTAGGGGTTGCGGTGGCTGCCGGCCCGGGCTCGTTCACTGGCCTGCGAGTGGCGGTAAGCGCCGCCAAGACCCTGGCCTGGACTGCGGGAGTGCCTCTTTATGCGGTCTGTTCCCTGGAAGCCCTGGCCTGCGGTGCGGCCTCCCGGGGGCTGCCGGTGTGCGCCCTGTTCAACGCCGGCCGGGAAGAGCTGTATGCAGCGGTCTATAGCTGGCCGGAACCGGGCGGCCCGGCCCGGCGCGTTATCGACCCGGCCCCGTTCACTTTCGAGAAGCTCTGCACCCGGCTGAGAGGGATCGAGCGGCTGGTCTGCCTGGGAGAGGGTTTCCGGGCGCGCGAGAGCGAGCTGGCCGCCTGCCTGGGGGCCGGGCTGGTGCGGGTCCCCCCGCGCTATGACCTGCCAGATGCAGCCCTGGTCGGCGAGCTGGTATTCAGCGCTCCGGAAAAGTTCCGGGTGCAAGACATCTTCCGTTTCGAGCCTTTCTACCTGCGCAGCGACAGGGCCCAGCTCCGACTGAAAGAATGAAAACTGAAGCCGAAAACCTGAAAAAGAGCCTGAGTATCGACCTGGTGCCCCTGCGGGCCGAGCACGTGGCCCGGGTGCTGGAAATCGAGAACTGCTGTTTTTCCCAGCCCTGGCGCGAGGGGGATTTTACCAGGCTCATCGATAACCCGGACTCGGTGTGCCTGGTCGCCCTGGCCCGGGGCCAAGTGGTGGGGTACAGCTGCTGCTGGATCGTGTTCGAATCCGCCGAGCTGGGCAACATCGCCGTGCACCCGGATTACCAGTGCCGCTCGGTCGGCAGCAGGCTGCTGAAAAAAACCGTCGAGATCTGCCGCCGCAGGCGGGTAGCCGCCCTGTTCCTCGAAGTGCGCACCTCCAACCGCAAGGCGATCGAGCTGTACGAGCTTTTCGGTTTTGCCAGGATCGGCCTGCGCCGCGGATACTACACCAAGCCCGTGGAGGATGCGCTGATCATGAAGCTCGTTCTGCATTAGCCGCCTGCGCCAAACCATCCCCGATCAGCACATGGCAACAATTACTTGACTCAATCTCCGGATTCAGGTTAAATTTGTTTCTATCCCCGCCCGGTGGAGCAGGCGTTTTTAACCGGCGTTCACCGCCTGCCGCAATCAGGCTGCGGGGCCTCAATCCGCCATTTAACCGGAGATCGGACGTGTCCTGGTTCAGAAAAGAAAAACGCGGCCCCAAGCTTCAGCCGAAAAAAGTGATTCCGGACAACTTGTGGGTCAAGTGCGAGAGCTGCGGCGAGATTCTCTATAAAAAGGAGCTGGAAAAAAACCTGATGGTCTGCCCGCGCTGCGATTACCATTACGGTTTCGAGCCGTTCCAGTATATCGACCTGCTGCTGGACAGAGATACTTTTGTCGAGCGGGACGAAGGCCTGCAAAGCCAGGACCCGCTGAAATTTGTCGACCGGATGAAATATTCGGAGCGGCTGGAGAGCGCCGTCAAGAAGACCGGCAGGAACGAGGCCGTGGTGGCTGGCGAGGGGGTGGTCGGCGGGGTTTGCGAGGTCCAGTTCGGGGCCATGGATTTTTCGTTCATCGGCGGCAGCATGGGTTCGGTGGTAGGCGAGAAGATCGCGCGCTCGATCCGCAGATCGATCGAAAAGCGGCAGCCCTTGGTGATTGTCTCGCGCAGCGGCGGTGCGCGGATGATGGAAGGTATCTTTTCACTGATGCAGATGGCCAAGACCAGCGCTTTCCTGGGCAGGATGCACGAGCTGGGACTGCCCTACATCTCCATCCTGGTCAACCCGACCACCGGGGGGGTAACCGCCAGCTTCTCCATGCTGGGGGACATCAACATCGCCGAGCCGGGGGCGCTCATCGGTTTCGCCGGCCCGCGGGTGATCAAGCAGACCATCCGCCAGGACCTGCCCGAGGGATTCCAGCGCTCGGAGTTCCTGCTCGAACACGGCATGCTGGACCTGGTGGTGCCGCGCAAACAGATGAAAAACACCTTGGTGCAGCTGCTGAATTTCATGGTGGATTGACTCCGGCCCGGGCGGGCCATGACCGGACAAAGTTCAATTCCGCTCCGGGGTGCGCAAGCTTGCCGTTACCGGCGACGGTCATGTATAAT
>JAFGTO010000111.1 GCA_016934095.1 Candidatus Glassiibacteriota bacterium | reverse complement strand
TACGCCCTCTACTGCTCGGAGGCCTGGGACATGGGCAACTCCCTGGAGCTGTCGCTGTCCCTGGTGCTGGGCAACTTCTTCCCCCTCGACTCGCTGGCCGGTTCTTTCCCTGCCGGGGAGAGCGCCGGCCGCCTGGCCTACCTGCAGAGCTATACCGTGGTGGATTACCTGTTCACCAGCCGGGACAGCGGCGAGCTGATCCTGCTTTTCGACAGGTGGCGTGAGGCAGGGGATCTGGACACTGCACTGCGCTCCAGTTATGGTACCACCCTGCTCAAGTTCGAGCAGCGCTGGCGGCGGTGGGCCCAGGTGCGCTACGGCTGGATCAAGCTGCTCACCAGCGTGACCCTGGTCTGGATCATGGCCGCCGTGCTGTTCGTATTCGTTTATCTCAGCCGCAGGGCATTGTTCCGGCGCAGGCTCGAAGAGATGAAAAGGCGTGAATCCCTGGAGGCGGGCGGGCAGACCGGACCCTGGGAGCAGGCGGCTCCCGGGCCCGGAGATCCGCAGGCCGGCTGGGATGGGCAGGGTGATGAAGAGCCCTGGGAATGGGACGAAGACCCGCCCGAATGACCTCTGTAGCCGGAGGTCAGAGGCGAGAGGGCTGCCTGCCGGCTCGGCCGGCAAAACCTTTTTGTTTTCCCCCCTTACCGCAAAAAAGTTGTAACCGTCAGCCCTGATCAGGTGTCCAAGCAGATGAAAAGTCAACGAGAGGGCCGGGACCTGTACCAGATGAGCGATGAACAGCTTATTCTCGCAATCGAGCGGGGAGAGCGGGACAAGTTCGGCCTGCTGGTCGAGAGCTACCAGCGGCGGATCTACCGTTTCCTGCGGAACATGGGCCTGGACCACGATGAGGCGGCGGACATCACGCAGAACACTTTCATCCTGGCATACAAGAACCTGGGCAGCATCCAGCGGAACAAGTGTTTCCGGAGCTGGCTGTTCACCATAGCCGCGAACCAGGCCAGGAATTATTTCCGCAAGCGCTCCAGACAGAGGCAGGTGCCGTTGGATGACCTGGGGCCGCTGGCCGTGGATGAAAACCAGAGCCTGCCGGTGGAGAGGGGCCAGTTGAGGGAAAGGCTGGAGGCCCTCCTGGACCGTCTCCCGCTCAAACAGCGCCAGGTGGTGGTAATGAGAGTTTTCGAGCAGTTGCCTTTTGACGAGGTGGCCCTTGCCTGCGGCCTGGGCCTGAGCAATGCCAAGGTTACCTACCACCGGGCGATGAAAAAACTGGCCGGCTGGCTCGGACCCTCTCTGTCGGAGATAAGCTGACTGCAACAGGAGAAGCAAGATGAAATGCCCGATCGATGAAACCTTGATGATAGACTATCTCGAAGGCTGCTGCGAGCCGGGTGCCGCCGCGCAAGTGCGCAGTCATCTCGAGCAGTGCCCGGCCTGCCGCCGGGAGTACGAGGAGCTGGCGGGAGTGCGCAGGATGATGGCCGGCCCGGCCGCCGGGCCGCCGGATGAGCCGCCGGAGTCTTTCTGGGCCGAAAACGCCCGTGTCGTGGCCGAGGCCACTTACCTTCAGCCGGCCAGGCTGGAGCGACGGTGGGCGCTCCGTTTGCCGCGGGCTGCAATGACCGGCACCCTGGCGGCTGCTGCGGTGCTGCTGCTGACCCTCACCTGGCTGTTCGAGTCCGGGCCGTTCAGCCCGGGGCCGGAAACCGTGCCGGCCGTGGTCAGCCTCGAGGACACGCCTTCAGTCGGGCAGGCGCTGCAGGATTCGCTCTGGATGCTCTGGCGGGAGATGCAGGAGTTCGAGATGGCGGCCAAGGCGCTGGAATCCGCCTACGCCCTGCAATTGGAGAGCGACAGCGGCGCAGCCGGCGGAGAGCTGCTGTACCCCTCGGACTACACCGTGTACGACGGGCTGCAGGACCTTAACGATGAACAAGTGGACCAGGTGATATTCCTGGCGGCAGGGTATTGACCGGCCCTTGCCGGGATAACGTGCTTTCTCTTTCTAAGAACCGACTCAGGAGGTAGGTGAAATGTCAGGAATCAGGAAGTTTTTTGTCGAGCTGCTGCTGGTAGGCCTGGTGCTGGCGCCGGCTTATGCCGCCGCAGCAGAAAAGCAGGAACAGGCGGAACCGGGTCTGTCCGAGGCTGTCGATATCGATGAGCTCCTCGAGGGTCTCGAGGTGCCGGATCCGCAGATCGGCGGGGAAGCCCTGTATCAAATAGGACTGGCCATGAACGATCGGGATGAGCCGGGCCCGCATCCCGGACCCAGGGACAGGCACGAACACAGGATCGGCCTGTTCCAGTTGTGGGACATCATGAACGAGGTGGACCTGACCGATGAGCAGGTGGACAAATTTTTTCCTTTGTGGCGAGAGGTGCAGAAACAGGAGCGCACCTTGAGCGGCGAGCGCCGTGAGCTGGTAAAAGAGTTGAAAAAGGAGCTGGACAGGGAAAAACCCGATGAAGCCGTGCTGCAGAGGCTGGTCAACATGGTTACCGCCAAGTCCGAGCAGATCTGGAGAGTCAGGCATGACGGCATTCAACAAGCCATGCAGCTCCTGACTATACCCCAGCAGGCACGTTTTATCCTGGCGGTGTCCGAATCCGAGCGTGATATCTTCAAGTCTATCAGGATGGTGAAGAGGGGCATCCCGGCACTGCCGGCCTTCGACTCCGGGGAATTTGACGCCGAGATGCAGAAGTTCAACGAGAGGATGCAGAAGTATAACGAGAGGATGCAGAAGTATGGCGAGGAAATGCAGGAATGGAGCAAGGAATACAATAAGTCTTTAGAAAAGAAGAAGGAGAAGGACAAAAAACCGGAAAGCGGGGGCAAGAAGTAAACCACCGCTTGAGCGGACCGGTCCTTCTGGGATTCGGACACTCCTGGACTGGGATCATCAAGCGGTGGCAGGATGGCGTATTTGAACGGCAGCATGGTTATCGTTGACTGGAAACCGATACAAGTATACAGGAGGTGAGAAATGTCGTTCGGATTGCCCAGGTTGGTTTTTCCGGCCGCTGTGCTGGTGCTGCTGGCGGTGTCCGGCCCGTGGGAAGCCCGTCTCGCGGCATCCCCGGAAGCAGCGCAGCGCAGCCTGGCCCAGGCGGAGCGGCGGGGTCGGCGGCCCGACGCGGAGCGGATGCGCAGGAACCAGGAGGAAAGGTTCGAGGAGCTGTGCAAGTACCTCTCCCTGACCGATGAGCAGAAAGGACAGGCCCGCAGCTTCTTTGACGCCCATAACAAGAACGCCGGCGAGGTTTTCCGGGCGGCACGTGCCGGAGACCTCGAGCGGGAGGCTGTCCGCGACTCGATGGCCGTGCTCATGCAGAACTACCGCGACCAGCTCAGGACGCTGTTAAGCGAAGAACAGAAAGCCAAGCTCGATGAGTGGCTCGAGCAGCACAGGCCGGAGAACCGGGGCCGCAGGCCCGGCGGGGCCATCCGCCGTGACACGACGCCCGGGCTGCAGGAAACGCTGGCCGGTATTCTCAGGGAAAGAGGGCGGGGGACCGCAGAGGTGTCGGAACTGTCCTCACCGGGGAATGCAGCCTGCTTCCGCAGAATCGGCTTAAGGTATCAAACGTAACCGGAGATGTCGCTGCCCGGCCCCGTACCGGTTTCCTCCTTGGTTTAAAGGCGGAAACCGGTTTTTTTATGGTTGCCGCAGGCAGGCGGCAGAGAGCGGACTTGAATAATCAGGGTCTATGTTCTTATATTAATAATTTATAATAGTTTTTCCCT
>JAFGTO010000110.1 GCA_016934095.1 Candidatus Glassiibacteriota bacterium | reverse complement strand
TGTTGAAATATTGAAAATTCAGGGTATTAAGGCTGTCAAGGGCCGTTTCCACTGTTGGGACAACAACATGCGGCAAGGAAGCCTTGATTGCATAACATACAGTAAATCTTACACTTACACTGAAAACGGCTTGTCTTGCCCTTGACAGCCCACGAAGCAATAAATTTCATCATGGGGCGTTGATGTCTTATTTCAACGCCCCTCTAGCCGACATCGGCGGTCAGGTCCCTGATTACCAGCAGCAGCTTGATCACATCCGCCATCGTGTACCTGCCGTCCCCGTTGACATCCGCCGCCGGGTCCTCCGGGTCTGCGCGCCCCAGCAGCAGCAGGGCCACCGCATCCGCCACGCTCAGCTTGCCGTCCCCGTTGAAGTCGTACCTGCCGGTGGGCTGAGCGCCGACCTCGTAAGCCCCGATGTCCGGCCCGGCCCCGGCCGGCCTCGACCGGCCCAGGATGTCCTCATCCGGCAGGCTGTCCAGCAGCGCCAGGGTCCACTCGAACCCGCCCAGTCGTTGCAGGATGGCTTTCAGCGTGTCCAGGGGCATCCCCGCATCCACCGCCGCCGAGGTATCGGCTATGCTGAACCCGGCCGAGTCCGGGTCGAGGAAAAGCGGGTCCGCGGTTATGGAGTGGGGGTCGTTCTTGCTGAGGGAGCGCCAGACCTCCAGGCTCGTGCGCCGGTCGTTCCGCACGACTGTCTGCGAGGGATCGACCCCCCAGAGCAGGTTGTAGTCGCTGACTATGGTGCTCAGGTGGCTGGAGTTGACCTCCAGGGTCTCACGGACCCCTCCTGAGACGAAGATGTTGCCGGCGATCACCGCTTTCTCGCTGGTGGAGGCGATGTTCACCCCGCTGCGGCCGTAGCGCGAGTGGAAGTACACCGTATTGCCCATGATGACCGCTCTCTTGGAGCCCTGGGCGAAAGTCCCGGTATCCTGGTAGAAAGTAAAACCCCCGGCGTAGTTCCTGTAAATGAGGTTGTTGCGCACCAGCACGTCCTGCACGTGGGTCATGTTGATCCCGGCCCCGCCTTTGGAGCCGTTGCCGTAGATGATGTTGTCCTCGACCAGGCCGAAAGAGATGACCCCGTCGCCGCCCATCTCGGGGTCGCCGTTGATATGGATGCCGTTGGCGGCGTTGTGGTGGATCAGGTTGCCGCGGATGACGAAGCGGTCGCCGCTGTTGCTGTGGTAGATGCCGTGCTCGTCCTTGGCCCCATAGCACTCGTTGCCCTCGAAATGCACGTCATCGGCGAACCCGGTAAAGATACCCCAGGTGTGGTTGTCGGCCAGGCAGCAGCGGGTTACAGTAACGTGGTCCGAGGTCAGCACTGCAATACCAGCCCGGGCTGCCTGGCGGATGGTCAGCCGGTCGATGGCGACATGCGAGGCCCCGTCCACCCGGATGGCATCCGGCCTGGATCCGCTGCCCGAGATCACCGCCTCGAGGCTCTCTCCCTGGATCAGCACCGGCGCCTCCGCCGTGGCCTCGGTCCGCACGTACACCCCGCCGGAGTAGGTGCCCTCGCGCACGATCAGGGTGTCCCCCGCGATCAGGCAGGAAACCGCACGCTCCAGGGTCTTGAACTCTGCGCCAGCGACACAGTCGGCGCTGTCATCGCCCCCGGGGCCGAGGTAAAGAGTGCGGGCGTATGAACCGGCGGCCGGGACCAGGGCGAAAGCGAGCAATGCCGCGGCTGCGACAATACGTGCAGTATGGTTCCTGTCAGTGCTCATCGGCCCTCCTGTGGTCGGTCAGTGCCGTGTCTGCGGAAAAATAACCTTCGGGACCGGGCGGCGTGCCCCGGCAGCGCCTGTCCGGCCCTGGAAAAAAATGATTGCCCTGCGGTATAAGATGTTTTAAGTATAACCGGATGCGGCTCGATTATCAATTGTCCTGCGGCATCCGGAGCAGGTAATCTCCAATTCGTTTCGATCCCAAACTATTCTGAGGCCCACAGTGTGGCCTTTTTCTCGTGTTTCTAGGGTGCGGCACGAGCTGCCACACGGGACACGGAGGCTTTGCAAATGGATGCTTCTCCGGGCCGGCCGGAAAAAATCTCGCGTCCGGCAGCCAACGGCTCCCTGGCCGGAGGCAGCGGGAATGCACTGCTGCGGCTGCTTTTCCTAGCGCTGTTCTGGACTGCCTGCGCTCAGGAAACCCCGTCTTACCGGGACCTGACTGTCAGGGTCGCAGCCCCGGAAACTACGGGCCACCCTGCAGCGGGCACCGGATTCCTGCTGATTGACGATGACCCCAACTTGATCCTCTGCCGGGTCAGGCTCGATAACCTCGGCCGTGGCTCCCAGATACAGATGAGCGAGTTCCGCCTGGAGATTGAGGACTGCTCAATCGAGGTTAGCTCCGCCGATGAGCACGGCCGCCTGAGCTTTCACTTCGTGCCTCCCGGCTCCTACTGGGTGGTAAACCTCGACCCGGTACGCCTGGGAGAAGACCGGGTCATCTGGGCGCATCCGGTCAGAGTTCCCGGGGATGAAGCCGCCCCGGAAGTCAGGCTGCAGAGGTCGAACGCCGCACTTTTTGTTGTCGACTAGAGGGGCGTTGAAAAAATACCTCAACGCCCCGTGGTGGAATTTATTGTTGCATGGGCTGTCAAGGGCAAAGCAAGCCGTTTCCAGTGTAAATGCAAGAATTCCTATATGTTATGAAAATAAGGTCTTCTTACCGCATGTAGTTGTTCCAAGAGTGGAAACGGCCCTTGACAGCCTTTATACCCTGTATCCTAATATTTCAACATTCTAGAGGGCCGTTGAAAGATAACTTCAACGACATGAAGCGCCCATTGAAAATTATAATTTTGAAAAAGCAGGCAGACACATGGGTCTGCCCCTACGAGTGTTACGTTAACTTGTGAATAATCCAGGTTAGGGCCGGGGCGGAAATCATCCGGCATCAGGCCACCAACAGACTCAGGGAGAAACGGACATGAGGATAAAACATTTTTCACTCGCAGCTTCGGCCCTGATTTTGCTTTCCCTGCCGGCCCTCGGCCGGGAGCTGGCCCCTCATCCCCGCCTTTACCTCGGAAGCACCGGCCGCAGCGGTGTCCCCAGTGTCGCAGAGCTCCGCGCCAGGACCCTCGACCCAGCTTATGCCCCCGCCTGGGAGCGGGTCCTCCGTTCCGCCTCCGTTGCAGACAAGGCCCTGGTCTTCCTGCTGTCCGGCGACACCACCCGGCTGAATGGCGTGCGCAAGGCACTGGGCGGGACAGTGGACCGCTACGAGCCGCTGGTTCAGCGCTGCCTGGCTTTTGACTGGGCCTACCAGGCGCTGAGTGCCGGCGAGCGCAGGCTCTTCGCCGGCAAGCTCCTCGAGTCCGCCCGGGCCGTGGCCGGACGCTACCAGATACCCACGGTCTACCACAACATGTGCCGCGGCCGGAACATGGCCCAGGGTCTGGCCGTGCTGGCCGCCTGGGAGGATGAGCCGGAAGCGGAAAAGCTTTTCCCCCAGGTCCGGGCCGAGCTGCAGGAGTTCCTGGAGGTCACCGGGGACGGGGCGGCGGCTGACGACATGGCCGGCAGGGCCGGCTACGGCGGCGGCTGGCCAGAGGGCTACGACTACGACCGCCACGGCGCCTTCTACGCCCTCCAGCTGCTGCTCGCCTGGCGCTCGGCCGGCCTGGAAGACCATATCAGCGGCAGCAGCTACTGGCGGGACAAGGTACTCTGGCTGGTCTACGGCACCGCGCCCGACGGCAGCTTCCTGCTGCCGTACGAGGACAACGACTGGCCGGTGATCCTGCGCCAGGACCGGGAAATGATGACTTTCCTCACCGGCGAGCTCCGCTCCGGGCATGGCCGCCGGTGGCTCGACACTTTCGCCGACAGCCTGAGCTGCCGCCCCTACTGGGACCTGATCTTCTCCGACCCCTCGGTGGAGCCCGCTCCTGCCGGCGAGCTGCCGGCCTCGAGGCTCATACCCGGGGTCGGCCTGGCCCTGATGAGGAGCTCCTGGAGCGGGCAGGCCTCCTTTGTCCATTTCCATTGCGGACCCTGGTACACCTACCACCAGCACGCAGCCCAGGGCTCGTTCACAGTCTTCCGCAACCGGCCGCTGATAGTCGAGCCGGGAGTGTACAACGGGGAGGTGGACGAGCACTACGTCAACTGGCGCATCCGCACGGTCAGCCATAATTGTATCACTGTGCTGGACACCAGCGAGCGTTTCCTCGGGCCTACCGATGTCCCCGAGCCTGCCAATGACGGCGGGCAGATCATCCAGAACTGGACCCTCAAGCCGGCCACCCGCGAGCAGTGGTACGCCCAGCGGCGGATGCGCGACACCGGCCGGATCACCTCCTTCCTCACCGGCCCCAGCCACGACCTGGCCGTGGGCGAGGCGGCCGGCGCCTACAACCCTGACAAGGTCCGCCGCTGGTGCCGTCAGCTCCTCTTTATCAAGCCGGACTGGGTGGTGCTCTGCGACCTGGTGCAAGCCTCCGGGGCGGATTTTCCCAAGACCCTGCTGCTGCACACTCCGCAGCAGGTATCCCTCCGGCAAAAATATGCAGCCACCGCCGACCGCTCACTGACGATATACACGCTGCTCCCGGAGGGAGCTCAGCAGGCCGTGGCCGGGGGGCCGGATGAGCCGTTCGCCTACGGCGGCACCAACTGGGCCTCGGTGCCTGCCTACAACGGCCAGTACGACAACGCCTGGCGCCTGGAGGTGAAAGCCCCTGACGCGGAAGAGACTGTTTTCCTGACCGTGCTCTATCTGCCCGAGACCCCGCCGGAGGGCGGGGCCTCTCCTGTGGTCGAGCTTACCGGGTCAGCTCCGCGCCGGGTGTCCCTGACCCTGGAAGGGGGCAGATACCGGGTGGCTTTCGATCCCCGCGCCGAGCTTCCCTATAGCCTCAGCGGGCCGGGGATAGGCTACTCTGTTTCCGGCAGGGTGCTCGACAGCAAGGGCCTGCCAGTGGAAAAAGCCGCCCTCAGGCTGGAAGGGGCCGCCGACCTGCGCACCGCTGCCGACAACCACGGGCAATATCTCTTTACCGGGCTGAAACCCGGAAATTACACGGTGATCCTGGAGGGCTCGGGCAAGGTCCGGAGCCTGGACATAACCGACCACCATTTCGGGGAGGTCAACTTTGAATAAAATAAACCGGAGACTGAGACAACTGTTGTTTCCGCTCCTGCTGGTGTCGCTCGCCGGGCTGACCCGGCTCTACGGCGGGATCACCGGGGTCTGGGCGGTGGGCGACGGGGAGAAGGTATACCGTTACCAGGCGGACCACCCCTCCCGGCTGAAAAACAGCGTGTGGGACGGCCGCGCTGTCCGCCTGAAAGGGCTCTACAACGAGGTGCTGGCTTTCCAGGTGATAGTCGAGGCGGACAGTCTGGGGGCCGGGGCGGTGGAAATCGTGGTGGAGCCCCCGGCGCACCAGGCCTCGGGGAAAAGGATCGGGGCCGAGGTGCCCCTGCGCTACGGACCGTCGGGAACGATCGAGGTTTTCAGCGAGCATTACCTCCAGGTGAAACACCCCACCCAGGTCATGACCAAGACCAACTGGCTGGCCGGTAACGAGGCCTCCCTGCCCAAGCGCATGACCGGCTGGATCCCCGATGCCCTGGTCCCGCCGGATGCCAGGGCCGGCCGGGGCGGGCAGCCGCTGGATATCCCGCGCGCTAAAACACAGGTCATCCGCCACCACGAAGTTGAAGTCGTGCCCACCGCCCTCAGGCAGAACCAGGGGTTCTGGGTCGACCTCCACCTGCCCAGGGACCGCCAGTTCCCTGCGGGGACATATTCCGGGAAGGTGAGGGTGCTCAGTAAAGGCAGGGAAGCCGCCGTGCTGCCGCTCGAGGTCGAGCTGCTGCCGCACTACCTGCCCGACCGGAACCACTCCAACGTCTGGCTTTTCAACTCGAAAATCGAAAGCTATTTCCCGGACACCCCGCCCGATGAACTGGAGCGGATGCTCAAGCATACGGCCCACCGCCACCGCATCGACATGGTGGGCGGCTTCGATCCCCACACCTCGCGCTTCGATCCGGAGATGATGGAGGCCTACAAGCCCTACCTGGACGGCAGCGCGTTCACCCCGGCCCGGGGCTACCAGGGGCCCGGCGAGGGCGAGGGCGAGCGCCTGTTCCCGGTCGGCATGTACGGCTCGGACGTACTGGGCCGTGAAAGCCGGGAATCGGTCGAGCGCCAGTCCGACCTCTGGGTGAGCTGGTTCGAGGCCAACGTCCCGGACGTGCGGTATTTCTACTACATCATCGATGAGCCCGGCGAGACCCAGTACTCCTGGATCGAGAAGATCTCCGGCTGGATCCACGGCAACCCGGGGCCGGGCAAGCGCCTGCCTGTCTTCCTCACCCGCAGGTATACCCCCGAGATCAAGGACTGTATCGATATCTGGGCCGGCTGGATCGACCTCGAAAAAAGAAAGGAGCTGGTCAAAGAGGGCAAGGACTACTGGTTCTACAACGGCAACCGCCCGTTCTGGGGACACACCCTGCTGGAAGTCGAGGCGGCAGACCTGCGGGTCAACGCCTGGATCAAGTACCTTTACGGGGTGGACACCTGGTTTATCTGGGAATCGACCCACTGGCTCCACAACAGCTCCGGGGCCAAGGGACACCTGCACCAGCGGGTCTTCTCCAACCCGCTGACCTACCTAAACTGGTGGTGGGATTACGGCAACAGCGACGGGTTGCTGCTCTACCCCGGCAGGATGCCTTTCTACCCCGATGAAGACCGCGGCCTGGACCGCCTGCTGCCCTCGATCCGCTTGAAAAACGTGCGCCGCGGCCAGCAGGACTACGAGCTGATGTGGCTGGCCGAGCAGAAAGTAGGCCGCGAAAAGGTGCTCGAGGTTGTCAAGTCGGTTGTGCCCAAGGCTTTCAGCGATGTCGGCAAGGATGAACCGGTGCCCTGGTCCGAGCGGGGAGAGGACTACGATGTCGCCAGGGAGAAGCTGCTGAACCTGCTGGGCGACTGAGCGAAAACGATCCCGGAATCCTTGTCGGCATTACGGCTCTAAAGGGGCGTTGAAAAAAGAGCTCAACGCCCCGTTTTGAAAATTATTGCTTCATTGGCTGTCAAGGGCAAGGCAAGCCGTTTCCAATGTAACTATAAGACTTCACATATGTTATGCAATTAAGAATTCCTTGCCGCATGTTGTCGGCCCAAGAGTGGAAACGGCCCTTGACAGCCTTTATACTCTGAATTCTTGATATTTCAACACACTTCTAACCCATTCCACGGGGAGGTATGACATGTCCCGCTCGAGATGGCCGCTGGCCGCGGCACTGCTCGTCCTGACCGCCCTGGCCGCCCGGGTCCCGCTCCACGCAGCGGTGGTGTCCGCCTGGGCAGTGGGCGACGGGGAAAAAATCTTCCGCTATCAGGACGACAGCCCTCTGAAACAGCGCAACAGCGTCTGGGACGGCAGCACGGTCAGGCTGAAAGGCCTGTACAACGAGGTGCTGGCCTTCCAGGTGATCGTGGAAGCAGACGGCCTCGGGGCCAGGGCGGTGGAGGTGGCGGTGGAGCCGCCGGTCCACGCAGCCTCCGGCAAGGCCATCGGCGCTCCCGGCCCGCCGCTTTACGGCCCGGGCGGGACCATCGAGGTTTTCAGCGAGCACTACATCCGGGTGAGAAGACCCACCCAGCCACTGTGGTTTTACGGCTCGGAGGCCTCCGCCCCCAAGCGCATGACCGGCTGGATCCCCAGCGTGCTGATCCCGCCGGATGCCAGGGCCGGCCGCGGCGGTTTCCCCATAGACATTCCGCCCACCTCTGAAGAGGTCAACCGCAGGCAGAACACCCTGGAGGTAATCCCGGCCGCAACCCGTCAGAACCAGGGCTTCTGGGTGGACCTCCACCTTCCGCGCGACAGGAGCTGCCCCGCCGGACTGTACCAGGGCAGGGTCAAGGTCTATGAGGCCGGCCGCACCGTGGCCGAGATTAAGCTGGAGGTTACCCTGCTGCCGCACTACCTGCCGGATGAGAACCACTCCAACATCTGGCTCTACGGCAGTGTCGGGGTGGTCAACGATTATTTTCCGGAGCTCTCCCGCGAAGAAGCCGAGCGCATGCTCAAGTTCGAGTCCCACCGCCACCGGATCGACCTAGTGGGCGGCTCGGCCGCGCACACCTCTGTTTTCGACGAGCGGATGATGGAAGACTACAAGCCGTACGTGGACGGCAGTGCGTTCACCCCGGAGGCCGGATACAGCGGGCCCGGCCAGGGCTGCGGCGAGCGCCTTTTCACCGTGGGCTGCTACGGCTCGATCACCAACCGGGCCATGGCCGATGAAGCAAGCACCCGCCGCGAGTCTGACCTCTGGGTCCAGTGGTTCGAGGCCAATGCTCCCGGTGTGGTCTATTTCTGGTACATGATCGATGAGCCCGGGCCGGTGCAGTTCCCCTGGATCAAGGAGCACGCCGGCTGGGTGCATGACAACCCGGGGCCCGGCAAGCGCCTGCCTGTGTTCACCACCAGGGAATACACCGAGGAGCTGGCTGAGGACATCGACATCTGGGCCGGCGGCAGAGGGGTGAACCTCGAGCAGCTCCCGGCCCTGAAAAGCCAGGGCAGGGACCACTGGTTCTACAACGGCCGCCGCCCCCGCTACGGGGCCGTGATCCTGGAGGCCGAGGCCGTGGACTTCCGGGTCAACGCCTGGGTCAAGTACCTCTACGGGGTCAGCACCTGGTTCCTCTGGGAGGGCACTCACTGGCAGCACAACTTCCAGGGGCCCAAGGGCCACCTGCACCAGCGGGTTTTCACCGAGCCGCTGACCTTTATTAGCTGGAGCATGAACTGGGCCAACGGGGACGGGGTGGTGCTCTATCCGGGAAGGATGCCCTTTTACCCGGAGGAAGACCGTGGCCTGAACCGCCTGCTCGGCTCGATCCGGCTGAAAAACATGCGCCGGGGCCAGCAGGACTACGAGATCATGTGGCTGGCCGAGCAGAAAGCCGGCCGCGACAAGGTGCTGGAGATCATCAGGTCAGTGGTGCCCAGGGGCTTGAACGAGGTCGGCCTGGACGAGCCGGTGCCCTGGTCCGAGCGGGGGGATGACTACGACCTGGCCAGGGAGAAGCTGCTCGGCCTGCTGGGTAAATGACCCTGCAGGCCCGTGCGCATACATACCATTTCTTTACAGGGGGGACCCCGCTGATGTACGCTGTCCTGATCTTTCTCGCCGGCCTGCTGGTGGCTGTATCCTGTACCAGGGAGCCTTCTGCGCAGGAGCGCGCTAAAAATCTCGCCGGCGCATCGCTGAAAATGGTACGCCTGGAGCAGCAGGCACTCGCCCGCGGGGAAGACCCGCAGAGCGTGTTAGGGCAGGCCGAAAACATCTTCCTGGAGACTGTCCGGCTGGAGCCCGAGGCTGTCGCTCACTACCTGAAAACCGGCAGTGGCACGGGCCGCGAACAACTGGAGGACTTCCTGGCGGCCGCCTCCGGGCTGCCCCGGGCCGACAGCAGGGATGACCCCGCCGCGGTGATAATGGAGCTGTTCTCGGAAGCCCCCGAGACCAGGGGCAATACCCGCGGCCTGCTCGACGGCTATGCCGCCGCCTTCCAGATGTGCCTGGAGCTGGAGCGGGACGGCACGGTGATGCAGGATTTCCTCCCCTTCCTCCTGGCCCTGGGCTGCCCGCTGACTCTCCGCGACCTGGGGCTGGAGAGCTCCGGCCGCCCCCGCCTCGAGGAGCTGGCCGCCGCTGCCTCCCCGAAGACCGGCAAGCAGGCTTACAGCACCGCACCTTTCGATTACTTCATCACCATGATCAAGATCGACTCCTGGGCCGGCAAGTTCAACGGCCAGGTAACCGCCGACACCCTGGCCTCAGGGCTGCTGAAAGATCCCGGGCTGAAACCCGCCCTCAGCGCCCTGGCCAGGCTCCCGGCCCTCAGGCTCGGCTTCCTGGGCGACTCCAACATGGACCCCATCCACTGGTCCACCCAGGCGCCGTTCCCGGACATCGTGGCCGCGGTGCTGGACAAAGTCAACCCCAAGATTACGGTTACCAACGCCGGCAAGGGCGGGGATGACTCCGGCGAGGCCCTGGCCCGCATCGGGCCGGACCTGCTCGACCAGAAACCGGACATCGTCTTTGTCATGCTGGGCGGCAACGACTGCCGCCACTGGGGCCGGACCGAGCCGGCGGTCGCCCCGGAGCAGTACCGTAAAAACATCACCAGGATCACGGACCTGATCAGGGCGGGCGGCGGCAGGGTGGTCCTGCTGTCATACCCGCGCTCCCCGGAGCTTGACGGGGCCGACCTCGAGGTGTTCCAGGCAATCAACCGGCAATTGAAAGCCGCGGCCGATTCCCTGGGGACCGGCTACCTGGATATCTTTTCCCTGCTGGATGGGCAGGACCAGCAGGAGATCTATGCCGTGGACCGGATCCACCAGAACCCCAAGGCCCACCTGTTGATCGCCAGGCAGATCCTGGGCTGCCTGGCCGGCATGGAGGTCTAACCCTGTTTATTTACAAGTCAATAACCACCCCTAAAAGGGGTGGCTTGTGGGTGACCCTAAAAGGGTAAATTCATTTCTTCCATAATCCGAGTTGATCCATG
>JAFGTO010000109.1 GCA_016934095.1 Candidatus Glassiibacteriota bacterium | reverse complement strand
GGGAACGTCTGGAGCGCACCCGCGAAAAACAGGACAAGCCTGTTAAAGCGAAGCGCCCGAAAGCTGCCGGGCCGGACACCGGGGGGGACCACCCCCGACCGCTCTCCAAGAACCGGCTGCAGCAGCTCAAAGAACGCAGGACAGCCCTCGAACAGGAGATTTCCGCTCTCGAGCAGAGGAAATCGGCTCTCGAGCTCGAGCTGGCCGACCCGGAGACCTACCGCAGCGGGGGCAGGCCATCGGAGTTGGCTGCAGCGGTCGAGGAAATCAAGAAAAGCATAGCCGGGGCATACCGGGAGTGGGAACGACTGCTTGAGTACGATTGAGCTGACAGACGCGCCGCAGCGCGCTTTCCTTTTCGGCACCGACAGGGCCGAAAACCGGCTCTGGGGCCAGCAGCCGCTGGAGGAGCTGGGCAGGCTGGCCGAGACCGCCGGGGCGCAGGTGGCAGGGCGTGCGGTCCAGCACATCCGGGTCATCGACCCGCATACTTATATCGGCCGCGGGAAGGCCGGGGAAATAGGCAGTCAGATCCAGGAGCTGGGAGCACAATTGGCGGTGTTCGATGACGAGCTCTCGCCCGGCCAGGCCGGACACCTCGAAGAGGTTTTCGGGGTCCAGGTGCTCGACCGCTCCGAGCTGATCCTGGACATCTTCGCCAGGCACGCGCGCACCAGCCAGGCTAGGCTGCAGGTGGAGCTGGCCCAGCTCGAGTACCTGCTGCCCAGGCTCAAGCGGATGTGGGTCCACCTTTCCCGCATCCGCGGCGGGATCGGCCTGCGCGGCCCCGGAGAAAAACAGATCGAGACCGACAGGAGAATCATCCAGCGACGCATTTCCCTGCTGCACAAGAAGCTGGAAAAGATCTCCAGGCAGCACTCGGTCAGGCTCAAATCGCGCCGGGGCCTGATGGTTTTCAGCCTGGTCGGATACACCAACGCCGGCAAGTCCTCTCTGCTCAACGGGCTCACCGGCTCCCGGGTGCCGGTCCGCGACCAGCTTTTCTCCACCCTGGACACCACCACCCGGAAACTGGAGTTGCCCGGCGGCAGGGAGGTACTGGCCACCGATACGGTGGGCTTTATCAGCCGCCTGCCGCACCACCTGGTAGCCTCGTTCAAGGCCACGCTCGAGGAAGTGCGCGAGGCCGACCACCTGCTGGTGGTGGCGGATGTATCCAACCCGCACTTCCAGGAAAGGCTCCAGGTGGTGGACAGGGTACTGGCGGAAATCGGGGCGGAGGACCTGGAGCGCACCTACGTGTTCAACAAGGTAGACCGGGTCGAGGACAGGCAGTCCCTGTCCGAGGTCGCCGAGCAGTACCCCGACCACGTTTTCACCTCGGCCGTGGGCAAGGGCCCGGCCCTGCGCCACCTGGTCGAGCGGATGACCCGGGTGGTCGAGCAGTGCGAGACAGAGTTCTCGGTCGACCTGGGACCCGGGGAGGGCCGCCTGGCGGCGGCTTTCCACCGTCTGGGCTGCGTGGTTGAGCGCCGCAGCAGCGACAAGCTGCTGAGCCTGCGCGTGCGCATGCGCAAGAGCCAGCTCGACCGCCTGCTCAGCGATATCCCTTACAATGGGCAAATCACCTTCCACGGAGGCAACCTTGATTAGACTCGGCGTCAATGTGGACCACGTAGCCACCGTGCGCCAGGCGCGCAGGACCGTGGAACCGGACCCGGTCGCTGCGGCAGTCCTGGCCGAGCTGGCCGGGGCCGATGGGATCACCGTTCACCTGCGCGAGGACCGCCGCCACATCCAGGACCGAGACCTGAGGCTGCTCAAAGAAACGGTAAGGACCCATCTTAACCTGGAAATGGCAGCCAGCCGGGAGATAATCGGGATAGCCCTGGAATGCCTGCCGGACCAGGCCACCCTGGTCCCGGAAAAACGCCGGGAGGTCACCACCGAGGGCGGGCTGGATGTGGCGGGAAACAGCCGGGCCCTCTCCAGTGCGGTGTCCGCGCTCAGGGACGCCGGTATCATGGTGAGCCTTTTTGTCGACCCGAGCCCCGAGATGATCCGGGCCTCCGCCGGGGTCGGCGCCGATGCGGTGGAGCTGCATACCGGCTGCTATGCCAACGCCGGCACGCAGCGCGACCGCGACCGCGAGCTGGAGCTGCTGAAAGAAGCCGCCGCACTGGCCGAAAAGAACGGCCTCAGGGTGCTGGCCGGCCACGGCCTGACTTATTTCAATATCCGGCCGATAACCACTATCGCGCAGCTCGAAGAAGTCAACATCGGCCACTCGATAATCAGCCGGGCCGTGCTGGTGGGCCTCGAGCGGGCGGTACGCGAGATGAAAGCCCTGCTGACCCGGTAGAGCGGCACGGCTGCCGCTGGAAAAGCGCTCAGGCACAGCCGAGAACCTTGTACCCGGGCACGCGGATGCTCAAAGAACAGATGGATGCAGCCATCGCGCACCTGGAAGCCGAGGTCAGGGAGCGCTTCCCCGGGGGCAGGCTGCTGAAGCATACTTTTTCGGTCGCCGAGACCTGCCGGGAAACCGCCAGGCGGCTGGGGCGCTCGGATACGGCACCTGAAGCGGCCTACCTGGCAGGTCTGGCGCACGACCTGTTCAAGGACCGGGGGCATGACAAGCTGCGGGAGCTGGTCCGCAGCGAGTCGGTCCCCATCGACCGGCACTCCTGGCTGCTCGGCGGAGGCTTGCTGCATGCTCCGGCCGCGGCACATTACCTGAGGAGCCGGCTCGGTGTCCGGGATGCCGGATTGCTGGCCGCGGTATACTACCATACCACCGGCCGGGCCGGGGCCGGGGTGCTGGAGCGCATACTCTTCTGCGCCGACTACCTGGATGCCTCGCGCCCGAAAAGGAGTGCCGAACCCGGCCTGGAAAGCCTGCGGAATAAACTCAAATCCTCGCTGGACGAGGTCTACGGCGAGGTTATCCGCCGCAAGCTCGTCTATACGCTGTCCAAGGGGCGGCCGCTCCACCCGAGCGGCGTGGCCGCCTGGAACGAGCTCTGCGCGCTCAAACCTTAACTGGTTCTCAAGAAGAAAAGATGACGAGACAATCCGGTCCCAAACCCCGCAGGGAACACCTGAAAAACCTGCGCAGGATCCGCAAAGACAAGGACATCACCCGCAAGCCGGCGGCCCGGAAAGCTGCAGCGGAACCCGGCAGCCTGTTCACCAATCTGGGCCTGGCGCTCATTATCACCGTGCTGGTCGTGCTGGGAGGCTCGGCAGTGTTGCAGAACCGGCTCGGCTCGTTCGATTTCGTCTCCTCCTCTCTCGATCCCTCCGGAGCCGGGTTGCCTGCAATCGATCCCGCGACCATCGAGGTCAGGGTGCTCAACGGCTGCGGCGCTCCGGGCGCGGGACGGCGCATGACCACCAGGCTCCGGGACCTGCACTTCGACGTGG
>JAFGTO010000604.1 GCA_016934095.1 Candidatus Glassiibacteriota bacterium | reverse complement strand
TAATTATACGCCAGAGCTTTTCTTATGCCTGATTTTCGGAATAACTTCCAGGACTTCACCAACAGCTTTGCGATCAAGATATGCGTATCGGATATATCATGGACGGTTTTCTGAAAATGCCGCATGGCAGTTCATTTTTCCGAAGTCCAGATATATTCACCTTTCTTATTGATATAGCACTCCCGTTTGCCGATCTCTACTGCCGCAAGACCGCCGTAAAAATCATTTGCTTCGTCGAACTGCGGGTTGATTACGTACTTGCCGTTTTTATCGATATAGCCGTACAGCTTGCCAACCTTCACCACCGCCAGGTCCTCTGAGAAATCAAATGCATCATCGAACTGGGGATTTATTACATACTCCCCTTTCTGATCGATATAACCATACCGTTTTTCAACCAGTACCCGAGCCAGCCCGTTGCGGAAACTGTAGGCTTCTTTGAATTGCGGCTTGACAGCATATTGGCCTTGTTTATTGATATAGGCATACCGTTTGCCGATCTTTACAACTGCCAGACCCTCGGAAAACTCAAAAGCTTCATCGAACTGGGGATTGATAACTATTTTGCCGGTGTTGTCAATATAGCCGTATAGCTTGCCGACCGCCACCGCAGCCAGGCCCTCCGGGAAATCATAAGCGTCTTTGAACTGGGGATTGATAACATAGTTGCCTTTTCTATCGATGAAGCCATACCGTTTTTCAATCTGGACCCGAGCCAGGCCGTCGAAAAAAATATACGCCTCATCAAACTGCGGGCTGATTGCATAATCACCATTTTTGTCAATATAGCCATACAGTTTCCCGATTTTCACTACCGCCAGACCATCACAAAAATCATACGCTTCATCGAACTGGGGATTGATGGCAATCTCACCTTTCTCATTGATAAAGCCATAGCGCTTGTCAATCTCCACCCGGGCCAGACCCTCGTAGAAACTATAGGCTTCCTTGAACTGCGGGTTTATTACATACTCACCCTTTCTATCGATATAGCCGTATCTTTTTTCCTGTTTGACCTGAAACAGTTCTCTCCATTCCCCCTTCATCTTCCTGGCGACTTGTAAATTCTTTGACTCGACCTGCTCATAACCCAGTAGAACAAAGGCCATCAGACAAACAAAGAACACTATTTTTTGTTTTGCCATCATTCTCCTCCGTTCTTAGATTGAATACTATCCCGGAATCGACCTGACAGGTTTTCATTTGTTTCTGATCTTTATAGTACGCATTTCTCGATTATAGTTTCGTGCCCGGTCCGCTTTGGACCTGGAACATCCCAGCTCTTCAATTGACCAGCCTGCCTGCAGATTTAAAAATTGACGGCTTTCGGTCAGGAAGCCTTCCTTTATCTTCAGAATTTTCCAACCTTTTACCTTACTAACTTAAAGAATATGCCGGCCTTAATTAAAAAGCCACTGCCAGAATTATCCGGGTTCCGAAGACCGTTTGCCCTAGAAGCTTGTATGAATAATCCGCAATTACTTTGAAGTACTGAAGGCCAAATTTGATGTTCAAAGTCACAGTATCACCAATTGTATGTCTTCAGAACATGTGGGACCGTTGGTGCTATAAATTAAGGAAAAAGTTAATGTAATTGCAACTGTTTTTTTTACCTCTCCTTTCTCGAGGTTGTTTTCCCCAATGGATTTTTTAAGTCTCCGTTGAGGAAATTCGCCCCGGATATTTTTTAATCACCAGTTTTCTCATGTCCACCTTGCCAATTCTTGCCAGATTTTGCCGGATATATTTTGAATTCATGGCCATTATGTCAATTTAGACACTTGATCTTGAAAAACGCAAATGCGGCAGACATGCTCCTTTGGCTTGATTTTAAGATATTTGTCAGACTGCAAAAAACTTGAGAATGCAGGTATGAGGGGCCGGTGGTCGCCGGTTCAAATCCGGCCGCCCCGACCAGTTAGATGAAAGGGTCCGGAGTGATATCCGGGCCCTTTTTTAGCTGTTATCAATCTTTTCGGTCTTGCAGGAAAGACAAAAGTATGCCAGATTGACAGCGCAAGAGATCTTAAATCATACATTAAAAAAATTATAACTGATTGTGAATAAATCGAATAGATAATAAATTACGGCGTGGTACACCTTTTGCAAAAATTGATATCCTCAGCCTGATATGTTAATATCGGTATACCGCCCCGCTAATTTATTTCGGAGGAGAAAAAATGGCAGCTCCCAGGAAGATAGCTTTCAAGACCGAGCTGAAACAGTTGATGGACATCATCATCCATTCGCTGTACACCAACAGGGAAGTATTCCTGCGTGAACTGATCAGCAACGCCAGCGATGCCATAGATGTCCTGCGCTTCGACTCCCTGACCGATAAAAAGCTGCGGCAGGAGAGCTCCCAGTGGAAAATCAAGCTGGTGCCGCATGAGGAAGCCGGTACCCTGACCGTGTCCGACAACGGTATCGGCATGAACCGGGAGGAGATAGCCAGGAACCTGGGGACGATTGCCAGGAGCGGCACCAGGGAGCTGCTGGACAAGCTGAAAGATGCCGGGGCCGGCCGGCAGCTCGAGCTGATCGGCCAGTTCGGGGTGGGGTTTTACTCTTCCTTCATGGTGGCGGACAAGGTTACCGTGGTCAGCCGCAAGGCCGGGGAAAAACCAGCGGATGCAGTGAAATGGGTCTCGGACGGCCAGGGCAAGTACACGGTCGAGCCGGCAGAAAAACAAACCTGCGGCACGGATGTTGTCCTGCACCTGCGCAGCGAGGACAAGGACTACCTGCAGAGCTGGCGCATCCGCCAGATAGTCAGGAAATTCTCCGACTTCATCGAGCACCCGGTGGTGATGGACGTGGAGGCCGAAAAAGACGGGGGAAAGCGGGTCGAGGAAGAGATGCTGAATTCGCGCCAGGCGATCTGGCTGCGCAGCAAGTCGGAGGTCGCCGGGGAGGAATACAGGGAATTCTACAAGCATATCACCCGGGATGTCGAGGACCCGGCCAGGGTGGTCCATTATGCCGCCGAGGGGACTCTCAATTTCAAGGCGCTCCTTTTCCTGCCCGCCCACAAGCCGTTCGAGCTTTTTTCCGGTCAGCCTAGGTCCAGGCTGCAGCTCTACATCAACAGAGTCTTTATCACCGATGACTGCGATAAGCTGTTGCCGGCCTACCTGCGCTTTGTCAGGGGCGTGGTCGACTGTGCGGACCTGCCGCTCAATGTTTCCCGGGAGATGGTCCAGCAGAACCCGCTGCTGGAAAAAATCCAGCGCAACCTAGTCAAAAAAGTCCTTGCCGACCTGGAGGAGATGAAAAGCAAGGAATACGGGGCTTACCGTAAATTTTTCAGCGATTTCGGCACAGTACTGAAAGAGGGAGCCTACGCGGACTTCTCCAACAGGGAGAGCCTGGCGGATCTCCTCCTTTTCGAATCCACCGGGGCGGAGCCGGGCGATTATGTTACCCTCGCCAAATACGTTGAAAACATGCCCGAAGGCCAGGAAGAGATCTACTACCTGTTCGGCGAGAGCCGCCCGGAGATGGAAAAGTCGCCCTACCTGGAGGTATTCAGGCAGCGGGGCCGGGAAGTCCTGCTGCTGACCGATCCGATAGATGAATGGACTGTCCAGGGCCTCGCCGCCTACAAAGGGAAGAAGTTCAAGGCGGTTGACAGGGGCGAGCTGGAAGAAAAAGAGCCAAGCCAAAGCAGCCGGAAAGATGAAAAGGAAAAGTTCGCCGGGCTGCTTGAATACCTCAGCGGGCAACTGGAGGATGTCGAGGAGGTGCGCCTCTCCGCCAGGCTCACCGAAAGCGCTGCCTGCCTGGTATCTCCGGAGGACGGCATGGGCGCACAGATGGAGCGGCTGCTGAAAAGGATCGGACGGCAGGATGACCTGCCCGAGTCCAGGCGGATCCTGGAGCTCAACCCGGAACATCCCGCAGTGGTCAACCTGCAGGAAATCCACCGGAAGGATCCGGACGACCCGCGAGTGATCGACCACGCAAGGCTCCTCTATGACCTGGCAGTGGTGGCCGAGGGATCGAAAGTAAAAGATCCCGCGGCTTTTGCCAGGAGGATCAACGAGCTCCTGCTCAAAGACCGGGCCTGACCGGCCGGGAGCTGTCCGCAATTTTACAGGCAGCAGGGTCGATCCTGGATTGTAAAAAATTCGGGCCGCCCGGTGTCCGCGCAACATCCGGATAGTGTTCTCCCCTGGTGAGGCCTGTCTGTCCTGCCCCATACCTGGGTATTCAGCCCCGGCGGCCAACCGCCGGGGCTTTTTAGTGGTGCGCCCGGCAGGGCGCACCCGCCCGCGGCTGTGGAGCCTGCAGGCCGGGTGGTGCCGGCTCCGAATTCCTTGCCTGCCCGCCTGATCGGGATTATAGTTCCCCTATCGGTTTCCAGCCTTCATTAAAAATATCCAACCCGGGAGATCACGGTGAAAAAGCTCTCCACAGCCTGCTGGCTGGCAGTCCTCTTCTGCCTTACCCCCCGGCTGCTCCCGGCAATCGAGGCCGGGGTCTCCAGGATGGAGATCACCCCACGGACCGGCCTGAAAATGGCCGGGTTCGGCGGGAGGGTGGCCGGGGATGTCCTGGACCCCCTGTTTGTCCATGCGGTCGTTTTCCGCTCCGGGGACAAGAGTGTCGGGTTCGTGGTCTACGACCTGATCGGCCCGTTCGGACGCGAGGTCGGAGACCTGCTCCGGCGCGAGCTCCTCAGCCGGACAGGTCTCGATGAGGTGGTCTTTTCCGCCACTCACACCCACTCGGGTCCGGCGATAAATACCGGGTCCGGGCCGGAAAGGTCGCAGGTACTGGAAGAGCTGCCTGAGCACGAGCGGCTGATCTGCGAGAAGACTGTCGAGGCACTGGTGCTGGCCTGCGGCTCGCTGGGGACGGTGCGGATCGGCAGCGGCCTGGGCACGGCCGACCTGAGCTACAACAGGATCAGGCCCCGGCCGGATGGAAGCGTGGAGATGGTCTGGGCCAACCACGAAAAAGTCCCGATGGGGCCTGTCGACCGCACCGTGGGCGTGGTCAGGATCGACGACCTCCAGGGCAAGCCTGTCGCAGTCCTGGTCAACTATGCCTGCCACCCGGTGATCCACGGGAAACCGGATGCCAACCTGATGTATTCCGCGGACTTCCCTGGAGTGCTCCGCCGCGAGGTGGAGGCCCGCCTCGATGGTAACCCGCTGTGCATTTTTTTCCAGGGCGCCTGCGGCAACCTTAACCCTTATTACGCCCATTCGGTAGAGAACCCCGGGCCGCGGCTGCAGGAAGCAGGCGCCGAGCTGGCCGGCGAGGTTGTCCGGGTGGCCGGGCAGATCGAGACCAGGCCGTACAGCGGCGAGTCCCCGCTCCTCTGCCGGATCACGGAGCTCGATGCGCCGCTCAGGTGGGATCTCGATCAGTGGCACGCCTCCGCGGAAGATGAGAGGGCGCGGGAAAGGATTGAAAAGCTCGCCGCCGGGAGGGATAAGCTCAAGCTCCCGCTCAGCGTGGTCCTGATCACCCCGGAAATCGGGTTTGTCGGCCTGCCCGGCGAGTTTTTTGTCGAGTACCAGCAGGAGCTGCGTAAGCGGTCCCCGGTGGCTTTCCTGCTGGTTTGCGGTTACACCAACGGCAGCTTCGGCTATTTCCCGGACATCGCCTCGGCGGCCGCCGGAGGTTACGGGGCCAATGACTATGCTACCTATGCGGCGGTCGGGACAGGCGAGCACCTGGTAGTCGAAGCCCTGGTCGACCTGCAGGAAATGCTCGGAGAATTAAGGCCGGTGCCGGCCGATCCCGGGAAAGGCTACCGCTATTGAGACAGCCGGCAGTGCTCGAGGCTGTGAGGTGCGGAATTGATACATAGCCGTAATCCGGAGGAGGAAACCACGGATGAGGTCTTTCGATTTTTTGACCAGAGTGCTGCCGGCGGCAGGTCTTGCCTTGCTGCAGGCCGTTGCAGCTTCAGGGCAGGCGCCGGCAGGCACGCCGGTCTATCTGGATGCAGCCAGGCCCCTGGAGGTCAGGGTCGAGGACCTGCTCGGCAGGCTGACCCTGGAGGAAAAGGTCGGCCAGCTGAACATGCCCTGTGTCTATGTCTCGGAGCTGGGCACCGACATACCTGCCAAGCTCGCCAACTGCCGGAAGTTCGCCGCGGGCACTTTCGAGACCGGCCTCGGCCCGGGCGGAGGCTTCTTTACCCTGGCGAACACCATACTGCACGAGGGCCCAGCGCAGCAGGCAGAGTATTTCAATGAGCTCCAGGGGATCGCCACCGGCCGGACCAGGCTGAAAATACCTCTGCTGCAGGTCGAGGAGGGCACGCACGGCCTGATGTGCTCCGGCGGCACGGTTTTCCCCGAGGGCCTGGCCCTGGGCAGCACCTGGGACCCGGACCTGATCAGGGAAATCTATGCGGCCGCCGCCAGGGAGGCCCGGGCCATAGGAGTGCACTGCCTGTGCACCCTGGTGGTCGAGCCTAACCGCGACCCGCGGCTGGGCAGGAACCAGGAGGGCTACAGCGAGGATCCCTTCCTCTGCTCGCGCATCGCGGCCTCGATCGTGGAGGGCGCCCAGGGCGCAGGTGTCTCCGCCGCTGACAGGGTGGTGGCTGTGCTCTGCCACTACCCCGGCCAGAGCCAGCCGGTAAGCGGGCTCGAGCAGGGGGCGATGGAGATTTCCGAGAGGATGCTCCGGGAGGTCTTCCTGCCCCCCTGGACAGCCGGGATCAGGGAGCACGGCGCCCTGGGAGTTATGGCCACTTATCCGGCGATAGATGGTGTCCCGGCGCATGCCTCGGAAAAGCTGCTGACTAGTATCCTCCGGGGGGAGCTGGGGTTCGGGGGAGTGGTCCTGAGCGAGGGGGATGGTTTCAAGACCCTGGTGGACCGGGGCCTGGCGGCTAACCAGAAACAGGCCGGAGAGCTGGCCCTCAAGGCCGGGGTCGATGTCAACATCACCTATGAGCCGGCCTACATGCAGCCGCTGGCCGAGGGTGTCAGGCAGGGGAGGGTGGCCGTGGAATTGATCGACAGGGCGCTGCGCCGGGTCCTCAGGCTCAAGCTCCTGCTCGGCCTGTTCGACAACCCCTATGTCGACCCGGCCCGGGCCGTCAGGGTGGTACATGCGCCGGAGCACCGGGAACTGGCCCTGCGGGCGGCCCGCGAGGGGATTATCCTGCTGAAAAACGAGGGCGGCCTGCTGCCCCTGGACAGGAAGATCAAGTCGATCGCGGTGATCGGCCCGAACGCAGACCACGAGCGGAACCAACTCGGCGACTATGTCTCAAATACGATACTGCAGGATGTAACGACCGTGCTGGAGGGGATCAGAAACAAGGTTTCCGGCCAGACGGAGGTCATCCATGTCAAGGGGTGCAACGTGCTGGGCCATGACCTCGATGAGATCGCCCGGGCCAGGCAGGCCGCAGCCGGGGCCGAGGTCGCGGTGGTGGTCCTCGGCGAGAACGAGAGGATGGCCCCGGATAACCAGGGCACGGATGGAGAGCACAAGGACGTGGCCGGCCTGGACCTGACCGGCCTCCAGGAAGACCTGGTCAGGGCGGTGTTCGAGACCGGGACCCCCACGGTAGTGGTGCTGGTCAACGGACGGCCCCTGTCGGTCCGCTGGATAGCCGGGCACGTGCCGGCGCTCCTGGAAGCCTGGATCTGCGGCGAAGAGGGCGGCAATGCCGTGGCCGAGGTGCTGTTCGGCGACTGCAACCCCAGCGGCCGGCTGCCGGTTACCGTGCCCCGCCACGTGGGCCAGCTCCCGGTCTACTATAATTTCAAACCGTCCAAAGGCCTGCTGGGAATGCGCAGGGGATACGTGGACATGAGCGCCTCGCCCCTGTTCGAGTTCGGCTATGGACTCAGCTACACGCGGTTCGAGTACGGCGGCCTGGAGATCGACCCCGCAGAGGCAGGCCCGGATGAGGAATTCCGGGTGAGCGTGGAAGTCAGGAACGTGGGGGACCGCGCAGGGCAGGAGGTGGTCCAGCTCTACCTGCGGGATCCTCTCAGCTCGGTGGTTACCCCGCTCAGGGAGCTGAAAGGCTTTGTCAAGGTGCCGCTCGAACCCGGCGAGAAAAAAACCGTCTCTTTCAGGCTGGGGCCTGAGCACCTTTCGCTGCTCGACCGGGACCTGCAGCGGGTGGTCGAGCCCGGCGAGTTCGAGGTGATGGTTGGGGCCTCGTGCGAAGACATCCGGCTGAGGGGCAGCTTCCTGGTCAGAGAATGAGCCATGACATCATCTTTCGGGATTTGAAATTTCCCCCAAACCCTAACGTAATATTTACCTTTTCTCCGCTTGACTGACAGCTCGAAGCCTTGACCTCGAACATAGCAGGGAAAGG
>JAFGTO010000108.1 GCA_016934095.1 Candidatus Glassiibacteriota bacterium | reverse complement strand
TGATCATGATACTGGAGCAGGATGGGGCCGCGCGGTACCTCCGGATTCTTTGAAGCGCCTCCCGTGGGTTTGATTTTAACATGATCCTGAACCAGCACGCCGTTGAACAGCATGGTTACCGTGGCATCCTCGGCCACCAGCTTGCCGGCCCCATCGAAACGGGGGGCATGGAAGACGATGTCGAAGCTCTGCCAGACACCGGGTCGGCGGCAGGCGTTGACCAGGGGGGCGTTGCGCTGGTAGACCGCTCCGCAGCTCAACACCGGATCGGACCCGGTCTGATAGGAGTCCAGTATCTGGATCTCGTAATTACGGTGGATGTAGATTCCGCTGTTTACGAGGTGTTGGCCTTCGGCCGCTTTCTGCACGGGGATAAAAAACTCGAGATGGATCTGCATGTCGGCGAACCGGCGCCTGGTCACAATGTTTCCCTTATCGGCAGTCATCGCGCCGTCCCCGACCGGCCATAAAGCAGGGCCGCTGCCGTCGGCGGATTCCCATTCGTCCAGCCCGCTGCCGTCGAACAGGACTATGGCATCCGAGGGGGCCTGGCCCTCGGACGTGCTTACAGCCCTGGCCTCTCCGGCTTCCGATCCTTGCGCCGCACCGGCGGCCGCTGGCGCCAGAGAAGCAGCCAGGATAAATGGCGATAAAAATAACGCGTTCTTCCTCAAAATGTCCTCCAGGCAGAATGAAACGCAACCGATGCGAAATAATAAAGAACAGAAAAATTACCGTATCGAAGACTCCCCTTGAGCAGAGCTGCGGGGAATGCGCCCGCCAGTCAATTAAGAAAAAGGCTGTAACGCCGGTCCCGGGACAAAATCCCCTGCCGCTTTCCCAGATTTCTCCTCGCGTTAAGGACCTTTAACGCTGTAATACATTTCCTGCTTGCATCATTCGCACACCAGCAGACCGTAAGTCTTGACCTCGGGGAGGATAACCGCCCAGCCGTCCCGGTACCGTGCGAGATCCAGCTTCGTCACAGGGTGCTCCGGCGAGTAGAGAGTGGCTTTGCTTGGCTTGAGCCCGGTCTCCGTGAAGATAACCGGAATATATCGGGCTGGGTGGCCGGGCCAGTAGTTTACCAGATGCACTTGTCGCTGTTTACCCTTACCGTAAAAGGCCGCGGCCACCCAGGGTTTTGTCTCCACCGTGATACTGAACTCTCCCCTGCGCACCCAGCAGAGCCCAGCCATGAACTCTTCCCAATTAAGGGGCAGTTTCCAGTATTCGGGATTGACCCTGAAGTCGATCTCCGGAATGTCGGGATGGTTATGAAAGCCCGGAAGGTAAAAAATCCGTCCTTTGCCCAGAGAGAGACGGGCCGGAAGGTCGGGTCTTTCTTCGATTTCATCAAGGCCCATCAGCCGCCAGAAACTGTCGTCGCCACTGCGGGCCCTTCGCCAGTCATCGTACTGCCCGGTGCTCTGTCCCACTACCACCAGGGAGCCTCCCTTGCCCACGTAGTCTTTCACTGTCTTTATTTCTTGGTCCGAAAGGTTTTCCTGGGCTGCCATGACCACGACTTTGTAATCCGGCAGACGGGCCCAGTCCTGGTCGAAAAGCAGGGTGAACGGCACGCGGTTCTGGATCAGCACCTGCTCGGCCTGCACTGTGGAGAGGAAAGGCACCCACCCGCCGAAAGTCATCGAGGTGAAGCCCCGCATCACTCCAACATCGTCTATGGTCTCGAGTCCGCGGAAAAGCTCGATGTTTTCGTGAAAAAACCTGATAAAGGAGACCTCGATATCTCTGTCCTCCTTTTTTTCCAAGGCAGGCTCTATGATCGACCATCTGACATCACCCAGGCACATGCGGTTAAAGGCCAGGGCTTCGGATATTTCGAGCGGGCTCCTGTTGTAGGCGAAAAGGGCGTTGCCGAAATGCCGGCCCAGCTTGTAGGAGCGGATCTTGGAGACCAGGCGGTTTTCATCCGGGAAATACCGGGCATGATCAGGGTCTTCGCTCCAGAAAGCATCGCTGTAGGGCAGGAGCCGACCGTGGTCCATACCGGTTCTGTAGGCCAGGTTGTTCCCCCAGATTCCATGAGGGTTGAACTCCACGACCGCCTCCGGGTCCAGCGCACGGATATGGGTATAGAGTTCTTTCGCGTAGTCCGTGAGTGCATCCACCCTGAAAGTGGTCCACTCCTGTACGAGGGGGTCCCTGACCGGCTTCATCGGCTGTTCCTCCACCCTGGGCGGCCGGATCAGGGAGACATCGGAGAATCCGAGACGCTGTTTGCGCTGCTCTGGAGTGTATTTATCCTCGAGGTATTTCCGGAACTGCTGATGGAGGTGGTCTGTGTAGCCGGCGTTCAGGGGGAACATGTAGGAGAAGTTGTCGAAATGGATCAGGTTCATCCCGTATTCGCTGATCGCTTTTGACACCTGCGATTTGATAAGATCTCTGTAGCCCCTTTTGGTGACGTCGGCCCGGTCGCGGTAGTACTGGTTCCAGTAGGGTACCGGATCCCCGCGGTGGTCGTAAAGGATCAAATCGGCTGCCCCGGGGATTTCACGGTACATCGTTTCGCTGAAGAGGGTGCTGCCGATATAGGCCCCGGCATACATCCCGTGTTTTTTCAGGTTGTCGGCCAGTTGCCGGGTATATGCAAGGTCCTCTTCTTCGAGTTCCGGCCCGAGCCCCTTGTAGAAGTGGGTGAGCACCATGTTGACCCCGGCCGCTTTTAATTTGATTACGGTGCTGTCCTGGTGCTCGGAATCGTAATGGGTGCGGTAGTCCCTGGGCACCTGCCCGCTCCTGATGAGGAAGCTCAAAGGCTCCCAGTTGCCGACGAAGACGATCCCGTCTTTAAGCCACCACCCGGGGCGCCGGACTTCCTCCGCGGACACGGTAACCTGAAAAAAGAAGAGGCAAATTACGAGATTGACACTTATAGCGACAATTCTGTGCTTCAACGGGTGCATTTTGAAATCTCCTTAAAATAATATTGGATCAGCAGTGCTCTGCTGTAACATTCCCTGGCGAGTGGAAAATAATGAACTGTCAACCCCGCTCAGGAATCAAGTTAATAATTTCAGAGTGCTTTTTTATTTCAGTCAGCAGTTTTTCATCCTTTTGGCTAGAATAATTGAGAAGCTTAGCGTGTTTAACAAAGGACTATTACCGTACCAGGCTCGGAGCCGCTCAGCTCCTGATGGAAAATCTTCCGGCCCAGCTTCCATGCTGAGCCGGAAGATCGAGTTGCATTGCTCCAACAGGGGAGCTGTTAGAAACCGAAGGTGATGGTAAAGAAATTGTCAGCGGAGAGCCTGCCCTTGTTGCGGTAGGCGTAATTGAACGAAAGGTAATGTCCACCCAGATTACGTTTCAGACCTCCACCGAAACTCAGGCCCCGCATGGTCGGGTCATCACCGAGGTACTCGTGTCCGGACTGGTCTTCGCTTTCCGTATACTCATCAGTCTGCACTTTCCAGCCGAAGCGGAGGGCGGCAGAGGTGATACGGTCGAAGTCATGGTTCAGCTCCATGCCGAAAGCGTAGCTCATCGGGATGTTGCTGTTGCGCCAGATTTCCCCCGAGGCCAGGAAATTGAGGTTCTCGGACGTGTACAGGTTATAAGCCAGAGCCACCTTTACCGTGGTGGGCAGGCGATAGGTATGGCTCAGGCGTTTCACCTGGCGCGTGCCCCTTTTAGAGACGGCGTACGGGTCATCGCCATAGCTCCCGTAACCTGTAGGCAAATTGTCTCCACGGTCCTCAGCCCCCGCCTCGTAAACGAGATTGGGACCGTCCATGGCGATATTAGTGCCCAGGTTCTGGACGACGAAGGCGAACTTGATTTCCCGGTCTATTAAATCGGTGTGATAAATCGCACCCGCATCGACAGCGAAAGCATTGCCGCCGATGTTACCGAGCATGTCCTGGTGCACGTATTTCAAGTTGATCCCGCTGGTGAAGCGGTCGGAAAGGTTATAGGCTATCGAGCCGCCCATCTGGAAATCGTAAGCCTTGTAGAAATTCCCGGTGCCATTGGGATTTTCCAGGGTGGTGATTTCGATCTCCGGGATGTTCAGGTGGCCGAAGAAGCCTCCCACAACCAGCCGTCCGTCTAACACCGGCACTGCCCCTGCCGCGTAACTGTAGACCAGATCGAGGGTGTAATCGACGAAAGTGAACATAACCTCTTTCTGCTCCAGGAATCCCAGGCCTGCCGGGTTCCACCAAATGGCCGAGATGTCGTTGCAGACTGCGGAGTAGGCGCTCCCCAGGGCGATCCCGCGCGCACCGACAGGGATGGTGAGAAACTCCGCGGCCCGTACTCCGACAAAAGAAAAATCGTCCGGTCTGCCCTGAGAAAGGTATTTATCCAGCCCTGTGTATTCCTGCCGTGATATTCCCTGGGCCAGCACAGGAGACGTGACGAACAGCAACACCAGGCCGGCAGAGATAAAGGCGCATAGGGTGCTTTTCTTCAGCATATCTAACCTCCATCCAATTCGAGAGAAAACAGAAAATTATCGGCAATGATCGGAAAACACCGGTCCCGGATCAGTTGATAATATAGAATTTGCCGGTATAGGTTTCCCCTCGTGCATCCGTCACGTGATAAAAATAAAGGCCGCTGGACACCGTGGAGCCGAACCGCGTACGTAAATTCCAGGCCTCGGTCCCACTGTGGTTGTCCCAGCCGGTGAGTTTCCTGGGCTCGTTGTCGCTCAGCGCATCCCAGTCGGTGTAGTTGCCCCAGCCCAGGCGGCTGGCGCCGATGTGGTTGAGCACGTTCACCAGATTACCGCTGAGCGTAAAGATCCGGATCGTACAGCGGTCGGGAAGGTTGATGAACTCGATCCTTCTGTTCGAAGGAGAGAGGTCCAGGAACGATGAGCAGATGTAAGGGTTAGGAACAACCCTTATCTTCTGCAGGTCGATATCCTCGTCCTTGATCGTGGTCGCTTTGACCTCGATCTTCCACTTGTCGCCGACCCAGAACGGGTCCGGGTACTGCTTAAAGCTGGTCAGGTCGGAGTTCCATTCACCGAATGCCGAGACCGCGGTCCACACGGTGCCGGCGGCGGGCATCGACACGGTTTCCGCTCCTGCGGCAGGGTCCACCTCCCAACAGATACCGTTGACATAGACGGCGAACTTGTCGACGTTTTCCGCCGGGATGGTTTCCAGCATCAGGTACTGGCGTTCCGCGAACGGCACGTGGGTCCCGTCTTCGTCATACACTTTCCTGTCCAGGTCAACAGGGGTGATCAGGCCCCATCCCCGGTCCGTGGTGCCCATCCACGGGCTGAAGGGAAGGTCGACCCCCCGGGCCAGGTCTTTGACCTCCAGGGTCAGCCCGCCCGAGGCTGCGCTCTTCCAGGTAATGGTGTATTTGCCGGCGAGCGCATAGCCGGGGTTGCTCGGTTCGGAAACCGCCGGTAATTTACCGTTGCAGCGGTATGAGTGGGGCGCCACCGTGCCGCCGGAGTAGCCGCCCAGGTCGATCTGATAATGCAGCTCGCCCACCGCCAGGCCGCTGAAATTAGCGTACAAGCCGTAGGTGGCCCCGTCATCGGAAATATGGCTGAACACCGAGCTGACTTCTTCCTCGTAGCGCACCCTGACATCCGGAGGACTGTCGTCGATCACGCTGCCGTTGGTGTCCACCAGGCGGACCGACCTGGAGGAGACACGTCTGTTGCCACAGTTGCCGTTAACAGCCTCCATACCGTAACATTCCAGATACAGGGTCATGTCCTGGGTGATCTTCTCGGCGATCACCGGCTCGATAACGAATTCGACGAGCGGCTGCAGGATCACCGGGTCATCCAGCAGGCGCCCGTTTCCGTCCCCGGCCAGGTCCATGTTGTTGAGAGCCACTACCGTGCCGGGTAATGAGGGCATATAGCTGATCGCAGCGATGTCGGCGGGCTTGAAATTCGAGGCCTCGCTCCTGGGCATAAGGTTATAGAGGCCGGGCGAGTTGGAGGGCCTGTTCCAGGTCTTGCCGCTGCTTGCATCCGGCAGGCTGAACTCAACGCCGTCCAGCACGTCGAAGTTCTTGTCATACGGCACCAGCGCGTACCAGACCTTCAGCCCGTTCCTCATGCGGCTGTAGTTGATGTCATCCTCCAGCCTGTCGACATAGAAGCACTGGACATTATTTGCTGACAGACTGCATTCAAAAATCAGCTCGGAATGGCTGTCGTTCGGGCCGACATAGCTCCGGTACAGCCTGAAACCTTCGAAATCGTACTCATGGTAAAGCCCGTTGGGATCAAGGTCGTTTTCCTGCAGGAAATAGTAGTACCGGTCGGGAGTCTTGAGGTTGATGTCCGACCAGGTGACAGTGACCTGTCTGTCGCCGGGGATAATGGTCAGGGGGGGCGCCGCCGGTGTTTCAGGCAGGATGAACTCACTCTGATAAACCGCCAGCGCCGCCTCCCCGTATTCCTCCACGGGTTTGAGGTGTTCCTGGATGAGCTCGTCGTGGATATACGAGATTTCCCGGGGAGGCACCTCGAAAGGCTCGTCCATGGGTACGCACATGTGGACCCAGTCGAAGCTGAACGTGTCGCGGGGCGCCACGTCGTGGAGCATGCCCCAGCCGACGTATTGCAGGTTGGGGCCGGTCGAAGTCCCCCCGCCCCAGATCCACTTATCGTAGAACTCGTCTTCCGGCTGGATGACGCCGGGCCAGCCGCCTGCCGTCTGCCTGCCGGTCCAGATGTTAATCACTCCCGGATAGAGGCTTTCATCGCCGAAAAAAGCGCGCAGCATCACTCCGGGCGGTTTGGAGTTTTCAAGATAGTCATTGACCAGCTCCACCCCGAAGTCGATCCCTTTCGCCACCGAGCAGAACTTGTTCTCCATGGTCTCGCCCTTGAACGAGGGCATGCGGAGAATCTTCTCGACTATCACCGGGGCCGTATTGGGAATGAAGCTTTCCACTATGCCGTCTATATCCATAAAGCCGGAAATATTTTGTCCCTTGTGATAGAGGTAGGCATCCTCGGCCCATTTTCCCCTGTCTTCCAGAAACTGCGTATGCTTGGCCAGGCAAAGCCCCACATCATGCCAGTTCTGGCCGTCCGGAGTGTTTTTGACAAGCTCCCTCACGTCCACCAGGTCGCACCACTTGAGATACTCCGAGACGTTCGTCATCAGCACGTGGCTGTATACCATGTTGTTACTCGGACCGAAATCCAGGAAATACCAGGAGTACTCCGCTGAAACACCGATCGGCATGTCGATCCCCGAGAGGCGCCAGCAATCGCCATAACGGCCGACGACCGTTTCCGCACCATAGACTATCGGCTCGCCGTCCGGCGATCTGCCCTGACGGAACTCGACCGGCCAGTCCGCCAGGTCTTCCGCATCTTTCGAAGTATACATCTGGTTGTGATCGAGATCCCTGGCATAGACCTCCATGACCAGGCCCTGGTCGAACAGGGATTTGAGCATGTCATAGGATTCGATCGTGCAGTTGCTCCCATACAATCCCCTTCCTCTCATGTAAATCCTCGCCGTGTCCTCAGGGACCCCGTCCCCGGTGCAATCACGGCTGACAGTGGGGGAAAAGCTGTGGATCAGGTAGCCGTAATAGTTACCCGAGCCCCTGGGGAAGGAATGCATCACCCGGCCTTGCTTATAGCTGTTATGAGTGCTGCTGTTCATCGGCTGGGTATATACATCGAGAATCAGGCCGACATTGTTACCCTGCGTATACACCCGCTGCTTCTTAAGCGCGAAAACGGGGCACGCCATAAATATTATCAAGCAGGCCACAAGGACAGTCGGCTTAAAATCCGTATATTTCATCATGGTAGCTCCTGTTACTGAATATCCGGTAATTCCGGAGTTTACAGGGTTCGTTGGAAGAAGCTCCGGTTTAGATAAAGCGGATAATCATGCCTTAGAAATTGACATCCAGGCCAAAACGGACCTGTCTGGCAATTCCCCATCTCTGTTTGTCCATAGTCTCCGTCATCACCTGGTAGGCGATCTCTCCCATCGCCGCTTCTCTGACAGTCAGGATGCCATCCCCATTGAAATCCGCCTTGAACCTGACCATGGTAGGCACGGAGTTGTTCCACTCGTCATCCCATTTCCTGTCCACTCCGCCGGTGATGGACTTGTAATCGTTGTACTCGTACCCATGTGGGTAGGGATTGTTCACCTTGCGGTTGAGGGCATTGAAAACCTCCGAGTATACGGTGATTCGCCTGGTGCCGCCCAGAGCAAAGCTTTTCGAAATCCTGAGGTCCAGGTTGTAGTACCAGTCGCCCCGGAAGTAGTTCATTCCGCCGATCGGCCGGGTGCCATTGCGATATACCAGATAGCTGTAATCCTTCTGATGGCCTTCCGGACCCCACAACCCTTTCTGAATTCTGTCCTCTATCGGCACGCCGCTTTGAACGGTGAAAATTGCAGTGGCCCGCGCACTCCGCAAGATGGTGTTGGCCGACGTTCCCGCTTTGAAATCCTCCGGGAAAAGGTAGTTAAAATGCAGGTTCAGGCTGTGGGTGCGGTCGTTGTTGATCGGGCGGATTTCATCCGGCGGGCTTATCGTTTCGCCGGTGGTCACATCCACCAGGTAGGAAAAATCACGGCCGCTCATATAATCGCTTCCCGTGGTCCGGGAAAACTGCAGGGTATAGGTGGTGTTGAAAGAGAAGTTCCGGGAGAACCTTTTCTTCATTGTCAGGTCCATGCCCTTGATATTCCCGTTATCTCCGTTGACGTAACCCAGTTGCATGATACGGTAGTGCTGCTCGTTGTGCCACTCGTAATAGTCCCTGAAGTAATCCTTGAGGGCCGGGTTGCCCTCGATGTCCCGGTAGTAGCCTACAAAGTCAACCACTATGTCGTTGGTGAGCAGGTGGCTCAAGCCCAATTCGAAAGCGTCGGTCTTGGCGAAATCAAGGTCGCCGGCGTTATAGCCGCTGAATATCCGCTGGAGATTGGGAAGCTGGGTAAAAGTACCGTAAGAAAACCTGAGCTGCGACTTGTCAGTCACCGGGAAGGAGGCGTCAAAACGCGGCGAAATCGTGCTCAGGTTTTTCGGGAAATATTTTTCCTCAAACATGTCTCCTTGCTTCAGGCCCCAGTTGTCCACAGGCTCGAAGCGGTCGTAACGGATCCCGTAGTCGAAGACGAAATCTCCGAGATCGGTCCGGTTCTGGGCATAATAAGCATACATCCTCGGGTTGTATCTGAACTCGTTCAGCAGTTCCCGGGCTGGCTGGTCGGAGGCGGTGATAAACTGGTGGTTAGAGATATCGGTGAACTGAAACCCGGTTTTAGCCCGGTTGTGCTTGTTGAGCTGGAAATCCAGGTCCATTTTATATGTGTTCTG
>JAFGTO010000603.1 GCA_016934095.1 Candidatus Glassiibacteriota bacterium | reverse complement strand
GTTTGTAGTGGGGCTGCGAACTTACAAGCTCATCAAACTGCTTCAGCCTCAATTTCTTGTTCTTTTGCAAACAAGAACCAAAATTTTCTTCGGGCCGCAACTCCCCGACCTTACAGGAAATTGCCGGATTAAGGGTCTACGAAGCTTCAGAACGCTCCTTTTCAGCCAGCCTGCTTTCGCCTGCAAACCTACTGCTTAATTACTATGAGTCCTGGATTCGGAGTGAAATCCTCTTATAGAAAACAACCAGAAATTGCACCATTAGCCAAACCTGCGGTTTGGGCAGGCTGCAAGAAGGCATGACCTGCGTTCCTCATTCCATCCAGGCTTAAATGGGATTTCTTTTAGCGGAGCGCTCTTATCTTGCCTCCGTAGCGGCCCTGTTTCTGCCCCATAGCCGCCCCTCCAGCCAACGTCCGGTTGCGAAATCTGCCCTGTATTCCCCTATAACAATTTAAAAGGAATAGAATTCTGACAACCAATATAATTCAAAATAAAAAACTTATGACAATCGCTCTAGCAGGTACAAAAAGGCGGGGCCGCCGGCCCCGCCTTTTTGTATCCGGCATTACAGCTTGCAGAGCGGGAATTTGGTGCCCCTGCGCCGGTTGAAGCGCTCCACCGAGGAGTTGAGCGCTGAGACGATCAGCCTGTCCATCTCGGAGTTGTCAGGCATCCGCGCTCCCGATTTATCCACCTGCCGGGGCACGTTGTTGACATAATACACCGGCGTGCCGTATTTATCCCCGATATACCCGGCACCCTCGACCCCCCTGGCCTTGATCTCCACCAGGAAAACTTCCGGCGGGTCTTTCTCAGTCATCATCCTGTCGATCTCAGCGCGCATCACCTTGTCCCGGGTCAGGCTGAAACTCACCCTCACGCCTCCCAGCCCGTATTCCCTGGAGAGCGCCTCGGCCAGCCGTTTCTCCACTGTCTGCGGAGCAGTGGTGAAATAGGCCGCCCGCTTACCTTTCAGCTCGGCGGCCACTTCCGCCGGGTCGCCTATCACTTCCGGCTCGAAAAAAGTGCGGACAATCGGCACCCGGCTGCTGCGCTTATGGATTATGTTTTCGACCGAGTCCATGGTGGCGCTGTCCGCGGTCTCGGGCTGGCAGTGTGCCATGATAATCAGGTCGGTGGTATCCAGGCCCGGGAAGTCGACCAGCAGCTCCTGGTCGGTGTCCGAGGGCACCAGGGTAACCGTGCCATCCACCCTGGCCGGCGGGTGCTCCCCGCCCGACCCCTCGTGGAGGATGAAATCACCGCCCGAGTTGTTTGCCGCCTGGATCCCCAGCTCGACATTGGAGACCGCGAACTCGTGGAAGTAGCCTGCGCCGGCACGGCGGCAGCCTACCACGTGCATTTTGGGCGCTTCCCTGCCCCCGGCCTCATAGGCGTTCAGGTACTCGCTCAGGATCATGGCGTCCTCGTAGACATCGCTGGCCCCGTGCAGGCCGAAATCCAGCAGGCGCTCCAGGAACTCCGGCTGGAACCTGCGTCCGTAGATCTCCTCCAGGGTCATCTTATCCGGCACCTTGCCGTCTTTCGGGTTGTTATAGATAGCGAGCACCGGGGGCTCCGGCGGTCCGCCGCGGGAGTGGGTCATGGTCACCGCGCTCCAGGGCGTGTCGATCTGCCTCAGGCCGCTCATCAGGGCCGCGATATAGATGCCGAAAGTGGTCTTGCCCACCCTCTTGTCAGTGGCATAAAGGCCCTCGCTGGGTATATTAGCCTCCACCTGTCCGACATTCTCCGCGAAAACGGTGCCGCCGGCTATGTACGCCGCCCCGTAACCCACCGCCACCGATGCGTAGCGGTTCATCAGCCTCCGGTTGACTTGCGGCGAGCCGCTGAGCTGGACCACCAGGTCGATGTCCCGCGGCTCCAGGGCGGCGTGCAGCCCGGCCACCGGGTCGGCGTTACCGCCCTCAGGGTCGCCCTCCATGATCACTTCCACCCCGAACGCCTTCTTGAACTCCTGCTTGAATGATTCCGGGTCCTTCATCTTTTCGGTGCCGCCGATCCAGACCATCCTTACCGGCTTGAACCCGTGGCGCCCGGCGAGCTGTTCTACACCGTTGATCGTGTTGTCCGGCTTGTGCACCCCATCTATCAGCAACACCGCCCGCTTGAGATCGCTCATGCAACACCTCCTGGTTGGGAGCAGGTCAGTCCTGCCGGCTGCCTGCGGTGGTTAGGATGGCCTTACTCACTGTTCTTCAGTGTCCTGTATCTTCTTCTGCAGGATCATCCGGATGATCTGGTCCTGTTCCTTGCCCCTGATGTTGACAAACCGCAAGTGGACCAGGAATTTTTCCTCCCGCTCGGGCAGGGAGCTGATATTCAGCACTTTTCCCAGCAGGTCGGCCATGGTCATTTCCGGGCTGAGCTGCAGGCTGAAGACCAGGATATCGTTCTTATCCAGCTTGGCCTCCGTGGTGAACATCATCCCGCCCGCGCTGATATTATGGATCTGGCCCTGGTATTCCTCTACCTTCTCTTCTTCCTTCTGCAGGTAGCGGTTGTCCAACTGGCTGTCCCAGGCGAACCTCCTGAAATTGAACGAGATGCGGGTGCTCAGGCGATAGAACTCACGTGTCTGGATCCGCTGGATGTTCAAGTCATGCGCCAGCAGCAGGAAAGGCTGGGTCCCCGGCTCGGTGCTGCGTATCACTGAGGTATTGAACTGGTACTCGGCATCCCCCACCCGGTATAACAGCACGTTGACAGGCAGGTCCCTCGCCAGTCTCAGGTGCTGGCCCTCCCGGCTCGGGTTGGCTACCGTAATCGCCGCCGAATCGACATCCAGCACTATGGTGGTGGCGGTCGTGCTTTTGCCATGGTAATCGAATTTAAGGGTCAGGCGCTGCCCGATAGGAAGCTGCAGGGTGGTGGAAAGCGGCCCGAAATGGTAGGCCACCTCGCCGAAAAGCTTTTTACGCAGCGCGAAGATCTGGTTGAGCTGGTAGCGAGCGCTGGGGTCGGTTTCCATCCTTTCCACCAGGTCGTGCATCAGGGGCCCGAACAGCCGCTGGAACTCGCGTAAAGAGTTCAGGACTTTCATCGGGTCGATCCTGGGCCTGGCATCGACTGCCTTGAGGATAATCAGCAGCTCCTGCTGGGTAAGGCCGCGGGTCAGGGCCGATTTCCGTATCACCTTCCGGCCTTTCTTCCTGAACGCGGCAGAATGGATCAGGTAGATCACCATGACCAGGACCACTAAGGACAGCACGATCAACATGACCGCCTTCACATCCTCCATCCCGCGCTGGGGAAGCTGGAAGTTTTTCAGTACTTCCTTAAAGCTCTCATCCATCAGGTTACCTCCGATCCCGGTTCGGCCTGTCCGCTTGTCCGCCATCAGGCCGGGGTTCTTCTTCTATCAGCGGAGTTAAGAGTCCCAGGTCCTTGTTATGCGCCATCAGGCGCATGAACCTTCCGATAACCAGATTCGCCACCGCTTCTTTTTCCTTCTCGCTCATCCTGCTGCAGTCGATCCTACCCCCGGCTACCATGTCGTGGCCGCCGGCATGGCCCTTGCCCCGCACCATCTTCTGGATCAGGCGGCCGCACTTGGCCCGCAGGTTGCTGCTGCGCAGGCTGAGGAAGATCCACTCATCGTTCCAGCCGAGGGTCAGCGACCAGCTCCGCCGCTCGAAGCGCAGGAACAGGTCGGCCATCTGGTGAACCATGTCCGGGGTGTCGATATGCCCCAGGCGGGTGATGATGATGTTCTTGTAATAGTAGGTGTTATCCAGCGCACGGCTAAGGGTCAGGTAGTAGTCATGCGGCAGCAGCGGGTATTTCATCCGCGCCAGGACCGGCAGGCGGGTCTTGGGGATCACCGAGAGGTAGGCCTGGTTGTCTTCCCGCCGGGCCTCCCGGCCCAGGTCCTGCGTCTCGGAGATCAGGGCGTAGGCTATGGCCGTGGCCAGGCGCCAGTCAATCTCGAGCTTCGCCTGCTGAATGTAGTTCAGCAGCAGGGTGCTGGTGGCGCCCAGGTCATCCCGGATATGGGAAAAAACACAGTTCTGCGGCCTCTTGACCGGGTGGTGGTCGAAAACCATCAGTGTCCTGGCGCCCTCTGGCAGCGAGTTGTTGCGCGCCGAGGGCTGGGTATCCACCAGGGCGAACCAGGAGTTCTTGCGCCAGCGCAAGTCGCCGAGCGGAGTCAGCGGGAGCTTGAGCAGGCGGACCATTGCCCGGTTCTCCGCCCGTCCGATCTCGCCCGCGTAGAACATCCGCGAGCGGATGC
>JAFGTO010000602.1 GCA_016934095.1 Candidatus Glassiibacteriota bacterium | reverse complement strand
ACTAAGCCGGATTATTCACGAACCGGAGGCCACGTAGTTAAGTGGCCGGAGATCCGGGCACGGATGTGCCCGACACTCTGATTTGTTCGAGAGCAAGGAAGCGGGCGCGAAGCTGTACTATCCGTACCGCGAGTGCCAGATGACGCAGCCAATCGGACAAATCAGACGAGCCGAAGGTAAAAATATCGCCGCCAGTTTTTTGTTACACTGGAAAGTTGAACAAGGTCGGGATTGACAGTTATTTCCAGACAACTTGTTTTGTTTCAATTAGTTAAGAGATTCAGGCGATATTTTTATAAATAATTCGGACTAAGCGCCCCTGGAGCGCCACCAGTGGGCCAGCACGGCGCCTGCCAGGTTCTGCCAGAGGCTGAACAGCGCCCCGGCCACCGCCGCAGCGGAGCTGAAAAAACTCACCGCCAGGCTCACCGCCAGGCCGCTGTTCTGCATCCCCACCTCTATCGACACTGTCCTGGAGACCCGCTCGCCCAGGCGCAGCAGCCGCGCCGCCCAGTAGCCCAGGGTAAACCCGGCCGCGTTATGCAGCACCACGGCCAGTGCCACCGAGGGCGCGAGCCTGGCCAGGCTCTCCCGGTTGATCGCCACCACGCAGGCGATAATGGCCACGATCGCTATCACGGCCAGGCCCGGCAGGCAGGGCCTGGCGGCTTCCGCCCGGCCGGGCAGCCTGGCGCGCAGGGCCAGACCCGCAGCCAGCGGCACGACCACGATCAGCAGGACCGAGCCCAGCAGGCCCCAAAAAGGCACCGGCACCCACTGGCGGGCCAGCAGCCAGGTCAGCGAGGGGGTCAGCAGGGGCGCCAGCAGGGTCGAGAAAAAGGTCATGGCCACGGAGAGGGCCACATCCGCCCGGGCCAGGTAGCAGATCACGTTGGAAGCCGTGCCTCCCGGGCAGCTCCCCACCAGCACCATGCCCACGGCCAGCTCCGGCCCCAGGCCGAATGCACGGGCCAGGGCCAGGGCCGCCAGCGGCATGACCGTGTACTGGAGACCCGCGCCCAGGAGCACCACCCGCCACCTCGCCGCCACTGCGCGGAAATCATCCAGGGTCAGGCCCACCCCCATCGAGAACATGATCAGCCCCAGCAGCCCGGAGATGTACGGCTTGAGCGCTGCAAAGGGGCCGGGAGTGAAAAAGGCCCAGACCGAGAAAACCAGGGCCAGCGGGGCGAAAGATTTTTCAGCGAAGCGGAATATTTTAAACAAGGGCCGCTCCCGGCGGGTACCTACACTTTTTCTACAGTGGTTGTTAAAATAATTTTCCGATTTGCTTTTTTCGGGGGAGGGCGGAGAACCTTTTAAAAAAGGTTCTCCGCCCTCCCCCGTGCCCCCTCCCACCTTCCAAAATTTTCTACTATGTTTAAGGAGACTTCTTTTAAAGTGCGGTATTACTCACATACACAGACATGATAAAAAATTTGGGAAAAAGGATAGAGGGTGTGGGGGAAAGGAGAAAACCTTTTTTAAAAGGTGTTCTCCTTTCCCCTGCAATCTATTTTAAAAGGAAAAAACTTTTGACAATCGCTCTAAGGTATTTCTCCCATTCCCCGAACGGGAGAAAAAAACCCGCGGTCCGCGGCACAATATAATTTCCTCCCCCGGCGCGCCACAAGCCCGCTGCCGGCAGGCCGTGGTTCTTGACTAACCCGCCTCTTTCAGCCATTATTATAAGGCCTTTTTCCCGGGCTGACTGTTGTAGCGGAAAATATGGCGCAGGGGCGGTCGCCGGACCGCCCCTGCCTTGGTTGAGCGGCCTTAAAATCGGGGTTTTTTATGGAGTCTTCGACAGGGGAAACCGGGCAGGCACTCCAGGCCGGGATCAAAGCGACCGTGGTGGGCGCGGCGGTCAACATCCTGCTGACCGTGCTCAAGATCTGGGTGGGCCTGGCCGGCCGCAGCCGGGCCCTGGTGGCCGACGGCGTGCATTCGCTGTCCGACCTGGCCACGGACGTGGTGGTGGTGTTCGGTATCATTGTCGGCGCCAAGCCCAGAGATGTAACCCACCCTTACGGCCACAAGCGGTTCGAGACCCTGTCCGAAGTGGTGGTCGGGCTCTGCCTGCTCGGGGTGGCCGTGCTGATGAGCATGGATGCGGTCAAGGCCCTGGCCGGGCGCTCATCGGAGCAGCCCTCGGCGGTGGCCCTGGCAATCGCCGCCCTGAGCGTGGTCTCCAAGGAAGTCCTCTACCGCTACACCCGCCGGGTGAGCGACAGGACAGGCAGCCGGGCCCTGCTGGCCAATGCCTGGCACCACCGCAGCGATGCCCTGAGCTCGCTGGTGGTGCTGGCCTCGCTGGCCCTGCTGAAGGTTTACCCTCCCCTCTGGGTGCTCGACCCGCTGGCCTGTATCGGCATCTCGGTGGTTATCGCCAAGGTGGCTTTCGATGTCTCCTACCCGGCGCTGAGGCATATTGTCGACACTGCGCCGGAGCCCGGGATCCTGGAGCGGATCAGCGCGGCGGCCACCTCGCATCCGTGTGTGCTGGGGATCCACAAGCTGCGGGCCCGCTACCTGGGCTCGCAGATCATCGCCGACCTGCATATCCAGGTGAACCCCGGCCTGACTGTCGAGCAGGGGCATACCATCGCCTCGGAGGTGGAAAAATCGATCAGCCGGGAGCTCGACAATATCTATGATGTTACCGTGCACGTGGAGCCGGCGCAGCCGGAAAGCTGACCTCCGGTGCCTGGGAGCGGACCCGGCATTGAGATTACAACCGAGGATATTAGTGCCCGGTTAAGTGCGTCAATAATACCGGCAAACAGAGGAATACCGGGGGAATGAGCCACAATATCTTCTTTCGGGTTTTGAAATGTCTCTCAAACTATAACGTAATATTTACCCTTTCGCCGCTTGGCGTATATATTATAATCTTATTTTCGCCAATGTCTTACCTGTCAAAGGTTTTTGAAAAAGGGAAAAGGGTCGTACCAATTTAACCGGACAGTAATGAAGCGAGGAGAAACAGATGAGCCAGGCAAAGATTCTTTCGGGCGCGCTGCCCACGGTCGATTTCGGCCCCTGCCGGGTCACCCGCCTGATCGTGGGCGGCAACCCGTTTGTCTGGAACAGCCACTTCACCGAGGAAATGAACCTGGACATGCAGGGTTATTTCACCTCCGAGCGGGTGGTGGAGACCCTGCACCGCTGCCAGGCGGCCGGGATCAATGCTTTCCAGGGCCGGGGCGACTTCCACCGGGTGCTGTATTACCTCGAGCTTTTCAGGCGCCAGGGCGGCAGCCTGCATTTCATCGCCCAGACCGCCAGCGAGATGGCCGACATCCACCGGAACATCCGGGTGCTCGCCGCCAGCGGCGCCGCCGGGATCTACCATCACGGCACCCAGACCGACAAGTTCTGGCTCGAGGGCAGGATCGACAAGGTCCGCGACTACCTGGAAACCATGCGCGACACCGGGGTCCGGGTCGGCCTGGCGGCACACATCCCGGAGATTTTCGACTATGTCGAGGACAAGGCCTGGGACCTGGATTTCTACATGGTGCCTTTCTACAACATAGCCCGCAAGCCGCGCGAGAGTATCCTGGTCAGCGGCAAGTTCCAGGAGGAGGTGTTCGACCCGGAAGACCCTCCGGTCTTCTGCAGGTTCATCCGTTCCACTGCCAGGCAGTGCCTGGCCTACAAGATCATGGGAGCCGGCAGGAAATGCGGCACCCAGGAAAAGGTAAAGCAGGCGTTCGAGTGGGCTTTCAGCCATATCAAGCCGACCGACTGCGTGGTGGTGGGCATGTTCCCCAAGTACCTGGACCAGCCGTCGCTGAATGCCGGATACGCGGTCGAGGCGATCCGGGCGGCAGAGCGAACCTGACAAACCTAACGGTGTTGCGCAAAATACAGCGCAAGTCTTCGGCTGACGCACATCGCGGAAGGCCTTTTTAGCAGACCCGGTATTGGGAGTACGCGGGCGGAGCTGTAAGGCATCCCGATGACAGGAGCAGACACCTCTCCAACTGGAGGGGAATTTTTCCGTCCGCGCCCGAGGCAGCGACTCGCCCCGGCCTGATCTTTAAACCTGTAGATATTGTTTCTATATGGCAAAAATCGATAAAAACATCCGGGCCCGCCACCATGCGGCCTACCTGGGCCGCTCGGCTGAGGTCCCGCTCAACATCTTCCCTCCGCCGGCGGCGCACGGGATCAGCCTCTGGGAGGCGGCGAACCTGCCCGGGAAAGCCTTGGAGCGGGGCCTGCGCCTGCTCGAGGGCCGGCGGGGCGTGGTGGCCGACTGGGTCCCGGTGATCGCCAACCCCTACGGCGACATCCTGGTCCCGGACTTGTTCGGCGCGCGGATCACCGAGGTGCCCGGCCTGGACAGCAAGCCCATGTGCTACCCCTGCGTGGAATCAACTGCCGCAGCGCTCCGGAAGCCACCCTCCCGCCTGGACACTCCCTGGGT
>JAFGTO010000107.1 GCA_016934095.1 Candidatus Glassiibacteriota bacterium | reverse complement strand
TGGATCAACTCGGATTATGGAAGAAATGAATTTACCCTTTTAGGGTCACCCACAAGCCACCCCTTTTAGGGGTGGTTATTGACTGCATAACATATATGAACTCTTACAGTTACACTGGAAACGGCTTGCCTTGCCCTTGACAGCCCATGAAGCAATAAATTTCACTACGGGGCGTTGAGGTGTTTTTTCAACGCCCCTCTAAATTAACAGGGAGAAAGAGGATGAAAAACCTGGGATTCGTTCTTTATGCGCTGGCCCTGCTTATCGCCCTTGCCGGCAGCCTCCCCGCGCAGGTCTCGCCCGAGCCGCCTGAGCCTGCGCCGGATGGCGAGGCCCGGCTGCTGCGCTACCCTGACATCCACGGCGACCGGGTGGTCTTTGTCTATGCCGGCGACCTCTGGAGCGTGCCGCTCTCAGGCGGAAGAGCTGCGCGGCTCACTACCAGCGACGGCCTCGAGCTGAGCCCCCGGTTTTCGCCGGACGGCAAGTGGATCGCCTTTACCGGGGAGTACGATGGGAACCGGGATGTCTACCTGATACCGGCCGCCGGGGGAGAGCCGCGCCGCCTGACCTGGAGGCAGGCCCAATACGGCGAGCTGCGCCACGGCTACGATAACTACGTGCTGGACTGGACCCCGGACGGTAAAAAGATACTGTTCCGCTCCTGGAGGCTCAGTTTTGACTCCTGGTTCATGCGGCTTTTCACCGTGGCAGCGGACAGCTCTGCGGCGCCCGAGGCGCTCGGGCTGCCCGAGGGCGGCCTGGCAGCTTACTCCCCGGATGGCAGCCGGCTGGCCTACAACCGCACTTTCCGCAACTTCCGCACCTGGAAACGCTATTACGGCGGCCTGGCCCAGGATATCTGGCTCTGGGATTTCGCCTCCGGGAAATCCAGGCGGCTCACCGACTGGAAAGGCACCGACACCGACCCTCTCTGGCTCGGCGAAAAAATCTACTACAACTCGGATGAACAGGGGAAGTTCAACCTCTATCGGCTCGACCCGGAGACCGGCGCCAGGGAACCGCTGACCAGGCACCTCAAATGGGACGTGCGCTGGCCCGGGGCCGGCCCCGGAGGCATTGTCTACCAGTGCGGCGGCTACCTCTACCACCTCGACCCGCAGACCGGCGTTTCCAGGCGTATCCCGGTGATGATCGGGGATGACCGCATCCACCGCCGGCCCGCCTGGAAGGATGTCGGCAAGCTGGTAAGCACTTACAACCTCTCGGCCACCGGCAAGCGCGCGGTGTTCGAGGCCCGCGGCGATATCTTCACCGTGCCGGCGGAGCATGGCGAGGTGAGGCAGCTCACCGCCACCAGCGGCGCTCACGAGCGCTCCCCGGTCTGGAGCCCGGACGGAAACTGGATCTGCTGTATCTCGGATGAGACCGGCGAGGAAGAGCTCTGCCTTGTCGAGCCAGGGCCGGTGGGGGCTGCCGAGCGCAAGAAAGTCCGCCTCACCACGGATGGCTCCTGCCACCGTTTCAACCCGGTCTGGAGCCCGGACAACAAGCGCATCGCTTTCGCCGACAAGAACCTCAAGCTCTGGCTGCTGGACCTCGGGAGCAGGCAGCAGACCCTGGTGGATACCTCCTCGCTGTGGGAGATTACCGAGTACTCTTTCAGCCCCTGCGGCAACTGGCTGGCCTACAGCAAGCCGGTGCAGCGCAACCGGGAGTTCAGCTCGGTCTTTCTCTATGACATCGCCGGCCGCAAGGTGCACCGGGTCGCTGACGGGATGACCAATGATACCGGCCCGGTTTTCGATCCCGGCGGCAAGTACCTGTTCTTTATCTCAGGGCGCGACCTTTCCCCCAAGCTCGGCCACTTCGAGATGAGCTACATCTACGAAAACACGGACAGGGTCTACCTGCTCACCCTGCAGGCGGATACTCTCAGCCCGCTCGCTCCGCGCAGCGATGAAGAGCAGGGAGACGGGGCGGCTGAAGACAAGCAGGACGAGGAAAAAAAGAAGAAGGATAAGAAAGAGGACAAGAAAGCCGCGCCCGCCCGCACCCGAATCGACCTCGTGGGGCTGGCCGGCCGCCTGGTGGTCCTTTCGGAAAAACCCGGCAACTACGAATACCTGCGCTCCGGCGAGGGGCAAGTCTTCTGGCTGGAGAGCCCCCAGCAGGGGAAAAAGAGCCTCTACCGCTATGATATCGCCGGGCGCGAGCAGAAACTGCTGGCCGGAGGCGTGGATGGTTACGATATCTCGCCGGACGGCAAGAAGCTGATTGTCCGGAAGGGCGAAAGTTTCGTGGTCGCCGATGCCGGCTCGGCCGAGATCGATTTCTCCAAGGGCGGGCTGAAAGTCTCCGGGCTGCGCGCCAAAGTGGATTACCGGGCCGAGTGGCGCCAGATGTTCTACGAGGCCTGGCGCCAGGAGCGGGACTTCTTCTACGACCCCGGCCTGCACCAGCTCGACTGGCAGGCCGAGCGCGACAGGTACGCAGCGCTCCTGGACCACGTGGCCCACCGAGATGACCTCAATTACATCCTGGGCGAGATGCTGGGT
>JAFGTO010000601.1 GCA_016934095.1 Candidatus Glassiibacteriota bacterium | reverse complement strand
TTCCCGACTCCATCGTACCCCGGATGATGGATTCGCTCAATGTCAGCATCTTTACCAAAGGCACCCTGAGCCAGCCCGGCGGCAAGGGGACCGAGCTCAGTGCCAAGGTGGATTTTATCTATCCCAAGAACGAGTTTACTATCGAAGGCGACGAGTATTCGGTTTCCGATGAAAAAATGACCGAGGAGCTGGCTAAAAAGGTCTCCCAGAAAATCATCCTGGCCTCCGAAAAAATCAGCTACATGTCGATCGCCCGGGATTATTACAACAGCTCGATCTACCGCAAAGCTATCGAGTATTATGAAAAATTCCTGCAGCTCGAGCCCAACTCGATCAACGCCCTGTACCTGATAGCCACCAGCTACCTGAAAATGGACTCGGTGGACGTGGCCATCCAGCGCTACGAAGATATCCTGGCCAATGTCGACCCCGACCACATCCCCACTCGCGACATCCTGGCCAAAACCTATTTCGGCCGTGAAAACTACGAAAAAGCCCTGGAGCATTACAAGATCCTTGCCGAGAAAAAACCCGAGGTATACGAGTATACCCAGTATGAGGCCTACTGCCTGATCAAGCTCGAGCGCAATGAAGAGGCGCTGGCGGCTTTCCGCCACCTGATCAAAATCAGGGACGATGACCCCGGAATCCGCACCCAGATGGGTTTCCTGCGCTATACCAAGGCCAACGAGCTGGAACAGTCGGGAGACTCCGCTGCGGCCAGGGAACAGGCCCTGAACGCTGTCGGGCATTTCCATCGCTCGGTGGAGCTGTACCGCAGCTCGACCGATCCCGAGGAGATCATCCGCAAGTTCTCGGCATCAGGCCAGCAAGAGAATCTCGAGCAGGTCAGGAGCGCCGGGCAAAAGGTGAGGGCCGCGCTGGAGAACCTGGAGATGGACCAGGAAAAACTGAGCGCAGCCAAGCAGGAGCTCGAGTTGGCCCTGAAAGATATGGACCTCCGGAAAATCGAGGAAGCCGGCCAGAAGATAAAAGCGGCCCTGGGAAATCTGGAAGGGATCGAGCTGAAGATGGACCCTGCCGAGGAAAAAAGGATGCTGGATGCCTTGAACCTGGCCGCCCTCGCCGATATCAAGGCCGGTAATAATGCCAAGGCCCTGGAGGATTTCAAGGCGCTGGTGGAAATCGACCCGGCGTACCCCAACGCTTATTATTACATGGCGGTGAAAGCCAACGAGCTCAACAGGTTCGATGAAGCCCTGAGCTACTGCCAGGAGGCACTGAAATACGTGCCGGAAAACATGCAGTACTCCCTGTATTCTATCATGGGCAGGATCTATTACCGAGAGAAAAAGGATTTTTCCAAAGCAGTCGATGCCTACACCAGGGCCCTGCCGCTGGCCCCGGCCGACAGAAAAGTGATAGTGCTGCTTTTCCGCGGCCTCAGCTACTACGACCTGGCCCAGCAGACTGACTATTCGAACGATGAGAACGTGGACATGGACCTGTTGATCGACGAGGAGAAAATGACCACCCGGAGGGCCGACCAGGCCCTGGTTTATTACGACAAGGCCCTGGACGATCTGGGCAAGGTCACCGGCAGGTACGCCAAAAGCGCCCAGGCGCACGTCAATAATATCGCCCAGCTTAAAAAAAGACTCGACAAGATCAAGCAACAGATCGCCTATTTCGAGAAAACCAAGTAGCGATCCGGGTCAGCCTGTCGAAAAACGGGGCTGCATTGGCAAAGCAATGCGGCCCTTTTTATCCCGGGTTATCAGGCGGGAGACATGCAACCTGATCAGGAAGATACAATGGTTCGGATGCTTTACCAGATTCCGGTTCTGATTCTGACCTTTTCCCTGCTGGCTGCCGGGCAGCCGCCAAAGGCAGAGACCGAGCGCCGGGGGGCGATAGCTTACAACCAGGGCAGCGAGGCTTTTTCCGCAGGCGACTACACCCGGAGTATTCCCCTGCTGCTGGCTGCGGACAGCCTGATCGGAGAAAGCGAGCAGGTGGACCGGCTCAAGCTGAGGTTCACTATCGGACTGGCATACCTGAAAAGCAGCCAGCCGTCCAGGGCGCTGGAGTTTTTCGAGTGGGTGGCCGGGCAGGACTCCTCGTATCCCTACATCCATCTCCAGCTTGCCGCCGGCGCCAGGCAGGCCGGACAGCCGGCCAAGGCCCTGGAGCACTACCGGGCCGGCCTGGCCGGGGCCCCGGAGGCGCAAAAACCGGTGATCCTGGCGCATATCGCAGACCTGCTCGAGAAGCGCAGGGACTTGCAGGGCGCGCTGAAAGCTTACGACCAGGCAATCCTGCTGAATCAAGCGGCGGAGTACCACTTCCGTCGCGGCCTGCTTTACAACCGGCTGGCCGATCCCCTTGACCATGCCGAGGATGAGACTTACGATTTCGAGGAAGCGGTTACCAGCGGCCTGCTGACCGAGGAAATCCTGCTGAAAGCCACCGGGCTGCGCGAAAAAGCCCTGGCCGATTTCCGCCGGGCCGCGGAAGACGGCAAGCTGGCCGAGAGGGCCGCCCGGATGGTCGAGCGCACCGAAATCCTGATCAGGAACAACCAGACAGTCATTTCCGAGATCCATTACCTGCGCGAAAACAAATAGCTTTCCGGCGCGATGTTCACTCCCTCTTATATCGCCCTCCACCAGACCGGTGAGTTGGCGGAGCGGGCGGAAGCCCTGGCCGGCCTCTCCCGGCCCTGCCGGCTCTGCCCGCATGGGTGCGCTGTAGAGCGCACCCCGGAAAAGCTCGGGGTCTGCGGCTCCGGGCATCAGGTAAGGGTAAGCGGGGCGTTCGCCCATTTCGGCGAGGAGCCGCCGCTGGTCGGGCGGCTCGGCTCGGGCACGATCTTTTTCTGCGGCTGCAACCTGCGCTGCTGTTTCTGCCAGAACTGGGATATCAGCCACGGGACTGACCGCGGACACGCCCTGAGCGACGAGCAGCTGGCCCGTCTGATGCTGGAGCTGCAGCTCGCCGGCTGCCATAATATCAACCTGGTGACCCCGACCCACTATGTCCATGGAATCGTTGCGGCTCTCGAGCTCGCCGCGGGCCAGGGACTGAGTCTGCCGCTGGTCTATAACTGCGGGGGATACGAAAGCCCGGAGGTGCTCGGGCTGCTGGAGGGAGTGGTCGACATCTACATGCCGGATGCGAAGTTTTTCGATGACGGTGCGGCAGCCGGCTTTGTCAGCGCCGCAGATTACGGCACCCGCGCGCGGGAGGCTATCGCCGAGATGCACAGGCAGGTGGGAGTACTGCAGTGCACGCCGGATGGGATCGCCCACCGGGGCCTGTTGATCCGCCACCTGGTGATGCCCGGCAGCCTGGCCGGGACCAGGGCCTGGGCGCATTGGATAGCTGCGAGCCTTTCACCTGACTCTTACGTCAACATCATGGACCAGTACAGGCCGTGCCACCGGGCGTCAGACCACCCGGAAATAAACAGGCGCCCTGCCCCGGAGGAATACCGGCAGGCGGTCGAAGAGGCCCGGGCGGCAGGGTTGAGCGGAAGGGGGTTCCTCAATGAGAGATGACACTTTTTCAGGCACCCAGATCCCGGCTCACTGGCGGAGCGATTCCTCCACCAGGGTCATGAAATCCTGCGCCAGGCGGTCCAGCCTCCCGGCTGCCTGCTGCTTGGCCTCTGCCACATCCTCCCCCGGCCCGACCGGACGGACCACCCCAAAATAGAACTTGATCTTGGGCTCGGTGCCGCTGGGCCGCATGGTTACCCTGCCCTGGTCCTCGAGGTAAAAGACCAGCACGTTGGAAGACGGCAGGCCGGTCCTGGTCCGCTGCCCGCTGACCAGGTCAGTGCGCTGCCCTGAGGCCAGGTCCCAGGAGCCGACCACCCGGCTGGCCGAAATCTCTTCCGGCGCCTGATGCCGGAAGGTCTCCATCAGGCGGACAATCCGCTGGGCACCCTCGATACCCTTCAGGGTCAGCGAGCGCAGGCTCTCCAGGTAAACGCCGTAGCTGGCGTAGATGCTGTCCAGGTAATCGCCCAGGGTTTCGCCCCGGTCCATGCACCAGGCGGCTATCTCGGCGATCATCTGGGAACTGACCACCGCATCCTTGTCTCGTGCGTGCGTGCCCACCAGGTAGCCGTAGCTCTCCTCCCCGCCGCAAATAAACCTGCGGCCGTCCTTCTCGGCCTCGAAGAGGCGGATCTGCTCTCCGATGTACTTGAAACCGGTGAGCACGTCTATTACCTCCACCCCGAAACTCCCGGCAATGGCGCGCTGAAGCTCGGTGGTAACTATGGTCTTGATGATCACCGGCTTCGGCGGCAGAGCTCCTTTCTCTTTCAGCCGGCTGAGCAGGTAATGGCAGAACAGCGAGCCGATCTGGTTGCCGTTCACCAGCTCGAATTCTCCATCGGCCCTGCGGTAGGCGATCCCCATGCGGTCGCAGTCCGGGTCGGTGCCGATCACCAGGCTGGCTCCGGTCTTTTCAGCCCTGGCGATCGCCAGCTCCAGCGCCGCTTTTTCCTCGGGGTTGGGGCTCTTGACCGTGGAGAACTCAGGGTCCGGCTCGCGCTGCTCGGCCAGCACATCCAGGCGGGTTATTCCCAGGCGCTCGAGCGCCTGCGGGACCAGGGTCGCTCCGGTCCCGTGAAGGGGCGTGTAAACCACGCCGAAATCAGCGGCCACCCGGCGCACCACTTCCGGCAGCACCGCCTGTCCGGCCACTGCCGAGAGGAAGTCTTCATCGATCCGGGGCCCCAGCCATTCGAGCAGGCCCTTGCGCTCGGCCTCTTCACGGGAGATCCATTTGACCTGTCCGAGGCCGGTGATCCTGCGCACCCGCTCGATAATCCCCTTGTCCTGTGGGGGCACCACCTGGCCGCCGTCGCTCCAGTACACCTTGTAGCCGTTGTATTCCGGCGGGTTGTGGCTGGCGGTAACCACCACTCCCACGGTAGCGCCGAGCCGCCGCACCGCGAAAGACAGCTCGGGTGTGGGCCTGAGCTCGGGGAACAGGTAGGCCTTGATACCGTTGGCAGCCAGCACCAGCGCTGTCTCCAGGGCGAACTCGGCGCTCTTGTGCCTGGAATCGTGGGCGATAACCCCGCTGAGGCCCCCTTCACCGTGCTCGAGCACGTATTCCGCCAGGCCCTGGGTGGTCATGCGGATCACGTATTCGTTCATCCGGTTGGTGCCGGCTCCCAGCACGCCGCGCATCCCCCCGGTGCCGAACTCCAGGTCCTGGTAAAAACGGTCCGTCAGCTCATCCCAGGCCCCGGCCTCCAGCAGGCCGTTTATCTCACCGCGCACCTGCTCATCGAACCCGGGGGCCAGCCAGCTGCGCACTCTGCTTTCGATCTGAGGGTCGAGCATTTGATTGTTTCCTTTATAATTGAGAATTTCCTGCCAAGACAGACTACAGTCTTGATACGAACATCACGCTTGTAAGCCCGGCCCTATTCGGACTGCTTGCTCCAGGCCGGATAACCCAGCTCGTAATCGGGCCCCAGGGTGTACAGGCGCTCCGGTGGGTCGGAATGGCGGTGAGAGGCAACCACCCTGCCGACAAAAATAGTGTGATCCCCGGTATCCAGCCGGCCGCATAATTTCATTTCAAAGTTGGCCACCGCCTGTTTCAGCAGCGGCACCGACACCTCCCGGCCGGGAACGAGCTCCAGGCCGGTCCCGGCAATCTTATCCACCTGACGGCCGCTGTGGGTGCCGCAGAACAGCGCCTCCCCGGCCATGTTCCTGCCCGGGAAAGCCAGGACAAACTCATCCGTGCCGCTCAACAGCTCGTGGGTGTAAC
>JAFGTO010000600.1 GCA_016934095.1 Candidatus Glassiibacteriota bacterium | reverse complement strand
CTGCTCGGAAGAGCCGGATGGGGTAACGCCCCACGTCCGGTTCTGTGAGGGTGAAATCCAGTAATGGATGATCTACTCGACTAACAGTCGTGGGCCGGTAACAAGGTCCGGCCCGACGCTGTTCGCAGCGCAGGATAAAGAAAGGGGCTTTCCGGGCCCCTTTCAGCTTTATCGCTCCGGTATGTTGTTTTCGGCAGGTAGTCGGTCTGACAGCAGCCGGGCCGTTTAACCTGGAAGCCCGGATCCGGTCCGGGCGAGGGGTGCTCGGAGCCTGGAAGACAACTGAACGGAGATCTGGCTCTAACGGCCGGTTTGGTGAGGGGGAGCCGAGCTCTATTCTTCTTTGCCCAGGAGCTCGAAGGGGTGTCGCATAGGGATTTGTCGGCTGATTTCCTTGAAGAAGCGCATTACGGTCTCTTTTTCCTGGCTCCATTTCCGGAAGGCGATTTGTTCTTCCTGGGCTATGGTCTCATGTTGCTCCCTGGTCGAGTTATAACGGGCCAGGGTCTCGCTGGAGATCTTCTTGAGCGAATTATATACTTTCCAGTGATGTCCGAATTTCACTTTCATCTGGTTTAAAACACGGTCATCGATTTCCGTTCTGTTATCCTTTGCAGCTTCCTTGCGGCATTCCTGCAACGATTCCCTCAGCTCGCCCCGGTGTTTGCCCAGCCTGGATTTACTGTTAAACAGCTCGGTTTTTATCTTTTCGAGTTCTTTCAGCAGGGATTGTGCTTTTTCCATGACAGCGATATAGGAACTCCTGGTTTTACCTGCAATTTTAAGCAGTCCGGTATACTCGTCGAGTTTCCGCTCGAGTTCCCGCTTTCTCTTAGCCCGGAAAAAAGTTATCCCGACCTGCAGAAATAAAAAGAGAAAGCCGAGCAGGATTAATAATTTGATAAAATCAGAGTCCACAGGGAAAGTCTCTATGAGGGTTAGACAGCAATGCCGATGCCTATTTTATTACTGTGGCCCGGGCTTGTCAAGTTGGCTCTGTGAAGGGATGGAATAATCAGCCGGGGTCTCTGCAACCGGCAAATAATTCCAATCGGATGAAATGCAGGCGATGGATTGAAATACCTTTAGACTTACCAGGCAAGGGCATTTCAGCCGATAGTTACCATTAACTCAAACTGGCATACTTAATGCAATCCTTTTAAGCAAGTCAGTTTAAAAGGTATGGAACCGACAAGGAGCAGACTATGCTACGCAAGAAAGGATTCTGGGACTTGATGAAAATAGTTACCGGGGTAGGTTTCCTCTTTTCCCTGGAGTTGTTGCTGTTCATGTATGTCTTCTTATAATTTTTTCAGGACACTTTGCCGCTTCGCGGTTGGCCTGCCGCCTGCCGGGTGTTTCCCGTTTCCTCCCGGCACCCTCCCGGACTCTTGAGCCTTGCCGGCATTATCTTGTTATATTGCCGGATGGCTCAGCATACAAGCAGATTCCCCGCCATTCTATGATCAGCGCTCGACAGCCGGACGGCAGGTTTCCAAGGAAAATCAGGTACGTCGGACGCAGACGAAATTAATTGCTTTTTCTAATTTTTCGTCCTATTTTTATAATTCTATTCTGACTTTTTTCTCCGCCCGGAGATACTCTCCTTTCTTTCAATGCGGCTGTAACCATGCAGGTCATCCATTCAAGAGGCGGGACCGGGATGCGGTTGAGCGAGGCTGTCAAGCGGGAAATAAAACAGTTTAAAAAGGTTTTCGCCAGGCAGCCGGAGATACTGGTGTTGGCTCCCGGCCGGGCGAATATCATCGGGGAACATACCGATTACACCGGAGGCCTGGTGTTCCCGGCAGCCATCGATACGAGAATAGATTTTCTGGTTTCGGGCAACGGCAGCAATACAGTCCGGCTTTATTCAGACACCTATCAGGAGTCTTGCGAATTTAACCTGGATGAAAAGCTTAAACGTACCCATCACTGGTCGGATTACATCAAAGGGGTGGTCTGCGAGCTGAAAAAAGCCGGATATCAGGTTGACGGGTTCAATGCCTTGATCGGGGGAGACCTGCCGATAGGGAGCGGCCTGAGCAGCTCGGCGGCTTTTGAAATGGCAGTCAGCGAGGGCTGCGCTCAGCTCTTCGGTTATGCGCCCATGGACCCTGAAAAGCAGATCAAGCTTTGCCGCAAGGCGGAAAACCAGTTCGTGGGAGTAAGCTGCGGGATCATGGACCAGTTTATTATCCGCATGGGCCGCAAGCATCACGGTCTGTATCTCGACTGCAGGAGCCTGGAGTACGAGCTTATCCCCATACCCAGCGATGACCTGGTTTTTGTCATAGTCTACAGCGGGGTCAAGCGGGGGTTGGGTGCCACCGCCTACCACGAGCGTCAGAAACAATGCGAGCGCGGCAGGCTCTTTTTCAATGCCCTCAACAAGTCCCTGCGTTCCTTGAGGGATGTGAACGAGGACCTGCTCCAGGTCAGCCGGGAGAACATGGACCCGCTGATCTTCAAGCGCTGCAGGCATGTAATCACCGAGAACACCAGGGTCAAGCGGGCGGTGGAGGCACTGCGGAAGCCCGACATGGTGCTGTTCGGAGAGTTGATGAACCTCAGCCACGAGAGCTGCAAGAACGATTTCGAGGTCAGTTGCGAGGAGCTCGACCTGCTGGTCGACCTGGCGCGCAACGTGCCGGGCGTTCTCGGCTCGCGGATGACCGGAGCAGGGTTCGGCGGCTGCACGATCAGCCTGGTGGCACGCAATCGGGTGGACGAGTTCGAGCGGTACGTCGGGAACCTTTACAACAGGACGACCGGGATAGTACCCGAGTTTTATATTACCCACGCCGAGGATGGAGTATCGGCGGTCAGGCTGTGAGCGAAGGCAGCCTTCCGGGGAATAGATGATGAGCGAAACGGGGCGGCGGTCCTTAACTTAAGGACCGCCGCCCCGTTTTAGTTTACCCTGCCCGGATGGCCGCTATTGTGCGGCGAGCAGGCCCAGCAGGGTCAGCAGGTCGAAGATGTTGACCGCGCCGTCGTCATTGGCGTCCGCACCGCTGGTGGGCTCGGCGGCACCGCTGAGCACGCTGAGCATCTGCAGCAGGTCGAAGATATCCACCGCACCGCTGCCGTTCACGTCTCCGGGCACGGTTGCAGCCACCCCGTCATACAGCACCGAGAAGCGGTAGGTGGTTTCCGGGGCCCCAGCCGGGTCGACAACGGTATGCAGAGAATCGCCGGCCTGTATGTAGTAGAGGATGTTCTGCCCCTCTTTCTGGCCGGGGATGTTGGCGGTGAAGAGGTTGATCTTGTCTGCGACCGGGGTCATCTCCACGGAGCGGAACTGCTGGCCTTGTACCGCATAGTAAAGCTTGGCCGAGCGCACGAGCACGTTGTCCACGATGGTAGAGGTAATCGTGTAGGGACCCAGCTCATCGGTGGTGTTGTCGAGACGGGTGGTGCTGGAGACCACCGGCGCTGCCAGGTCGAGGATCACGCCCAGGGTGTATTCGGAGTACAGGGCGAGGTCCGCCCGGGCAGTGGCCGTATTGGCGGAGGTGTCCAGCTCGGTTGCCAGTTGGACGAAGTTGCCCTGGTCGTCCTTGCCGAACACCGAGATCGCCGACTCTGTGAACTCCGGGATGTCGCTGGCCGGGATATCCCGGTCCTCGTAGATCAGGGTCAGCTCGAAATCCAGCGTGGAGAGGCTCGACTCCAGGTCGCTGGAGAGGTCCAGCCCCCAGCCGCGACGGATCCCGTAGAAATCCCCGCCCAGATCGCCGTCCCCGCTGAGGAACGGGTGCACCGCCACCCGGTCCTTGGACTTCTTCAGGTAGCTGTATTTCCCTTCCAGCGGGTCGCCGCCGCCAGCCAGCACGGGTTCCCCTCCGGCCAGGGTGTCTGTCAGCGAGCCGGAGATCTCCGTTCCCTGGAGTCCCGCATCGGCACCGCCGCCGATGGCGTCATCTCCGTTGTTACCGACCTGCACGTTCAGCCCCATACCGGGGAAATCGGCTGTAGTGGTGCCTCCCGCCGGGATCTGCGGCAAGTCGACATCCCTCTCCCGGATAATCTTGAAGGCGACAGACATCAGGTCGTAGCCGCCCCTGCCGTCATCCGCCTCGACAATGAACACCGCAGAGGGGATCTGCACGTCATCGGGGAGCTTGGACGGGTCGAAGATGAGGATGCTGTTGTTGCGGATTTCCACCGAGCTGATGTACGGGGTCTGGGTCGAGTCGATGGAGATAGAGACAGCATCGCCGTCCGGGTCATGCGTGGTGATCTCGAAGCTGATCGTTTCATCCTCGCGCACCAGTGGGTTGTCGATCCTGGAGATTTCCGGCGGCTGGTTGCGGTCGGCCACCGTGATAGCTACCTCGATGTCCGCGGTCTGAGCACCGTCGCCGGTGATAAAGGTGACCTTGTACTCACCGTCCTGATCGAATTCGGGCACCCAGAAGAAATCCCCGGTCGACTGCACCAGCCCGGCCCCGTCGGGCAGCTCGGCGGAGAACACCTCGAGCGGCTCTCCGGAGGCGTCAAGGGCCCTGACCGTAAACTCGAGCGTATCCCCCTCGTCGATCTCCCATTCCGCCGGGACCGTAATCGTAGGCGGCAGAGAGACATCGACCACCGTGATCTCCACCAGCTCGTTGTCGGTCAGCTCGCCGTCGCTGGCCACCACGCTCACCAGGTAGATGCCGGCCTGGGTATAGTCCGGCTGGAAAGTGAAAACACCGCCCTGTCGGTTGAATGCGCTGTTTTCAGGCAGGGGGTTGATAAAGATGCTGACAGTCTCACTCTCGGGATCGATGGCCGAGACCGGCACGGTCAGGGTATCGCCTTCGCTGACAGTCAGCGGGCCGATCTCGCCCAGTATCGGCGGCTGGTCGGCAGAGTCGCCCACAGTGATGATGATCGCCCGGCTGTCGCTGGCATCGGCCTGGTCGGTAACCGTGAAGTTTACCGGGTAGCTGCCTTCCAGGGTCGGTGTCCAGGAAAACAGCGGCGGATCGGCCGCATTGTCGAAAGAGGCGCCCGAGGGCAGGCCGGTGGCCGAGAAAGTCAGCACGTCATCGGAGTCGGGGTCGCTGGCGCCGACCTCGAGGGAAACCGCTTCGTCGACATCCGCCAGCAGGTTTTCCAGGCCTGAGAGCAGCGGGCGGCGGTTCTTGTCCTGGACCGTAACAGCGTTGGAAACCGAGTAAATCTCGCCGTCCTCTGCGGATACCGGGAAAGTGAGGCTGTAGGCCCCCGCCTGCTCGTAGCCCGGCCGCCAGCGGAACACGCCGCTGACAATGTCGAAGGTGGCGTTTTGCGGCAGGTTTTCCGGGTCGTCGAACACCACGCGGCGACCGTCCGGGTAATTTCCGCGGACCGTGAAGCTCAGCAGTTGTCCCTCCTGGACCGTGTAATCATCCAGCTCGGCGAGCTCCGGCACCTGGGGCACCGGCTCCACTACTATCAGCACTTCCTGCTCTGAGCTGAAACGGCCGTCGCCTACGCCCAGGATTATGCGGAAGGTGTCCCGCTGGGTGTAACCGGGCGTCCAGGTAAAAGTTAGCTCCACGGGGTCGAAAAATGCGCCGCGGGGCAGTCTGCGGGCGTAATAGTACAGCACCCGGACCGCACTGAGGGTTGGTTCCTCGGCTTCGATCGTAAATGCCAGTGGCTCACCCTGTTTGACCAGGAAAGGACCGTAGGATGGGAAGGATGGCGGCTGGAAGCCTGCGCCGATCACGGCGTGGACTACTGTCACATCCTTGGCCCCTTTACTGTCGAAGGCCCATACGGTCAGCTTGTGTGGGCCGACCTGGTCGTCCGCAGGGGTCCAGGTGATCTCGCCGGTCTGGGGGTCGAGCGCTGCGCCGGGGGGAATGGTGCTGGCGCCCTCGGCATTGACGGCCGAGTAGGTGATCACGTCGCCCGGATCAGGGTCTATCGCTTCCGTCCTGACAACGAGCGGGACCCCGACTTCTCCGGTTACCGGCGGGTGGGGGATGAACAGCGGCCGCCGGTTGGCGGCCAGCACGGTCAGGGTATAGGTGCGGGAGGCTTCCCCCCCGCGGCCGTCGCGGACCGTAACGGTAAAAGTATACTCGCCCGCGCTGCCGAACGGCGCGGTGATGCTGATCACGCCGCCGATAAGAGCGGCCCCCGGCGGAAGCTGGTCTACCGAGAAAGTCAGGCGGTCCTTGTCCGGGTCGCTGGCGGGCAGTGGAGCGGCTGCGGGCCGTCCTGCCTGGACTACCAGGGGTTTTTCGAACTCGCCGAGCACAGGGGGCCGGTTGACTTTCTCCACCGGGATTTTCAGCAGGAAAGTGGTGGCCGCTCCCTTGGTATCTTTTGCGATAAAAGTGGCTATCAGCTCCTGGCGGGTCGAGCCGAGGATCGGCACCACCAGGCTGAAAGTGCCGGTCCCGTCGCCGTTGTCCGTGAATGCGGAGCCCGCTACCTGCTGGCCGGTTGCCTCCAGGGAAACCTGGTCGCCTTCGGGGTCCGAAGCCCTGATAACCACGCTGTACTGTTGTCCCTCAGTCGCTTTCGGCGGGGTGAGGGGGTCGAATACCGGCGGCCGGTTCTGGACCACAACCTGGGCTTTATAGCGGCCTTCGCCCAGGTCGTAGAAACCTGCCGACTCACTCTGGATATCCAGGAACAGCGGCCAGATTTTCAGCAGCTCGTCGACCTGGAGGCTGACCTGGGCGGTCCAGGTCCCGGTGATGTCCCTGCCGCTGAGACGGTTGGCACGGCAGGCGAAAACAGCCTCGGGGTTGTCTTCCAGGGACCCCTCGCCGGCCAGGATGCTGCCGTCCGCCGAGAGCGCCAGGCTGAAAACCACGCTCCCTGTGGCCTCTTCGTCGAACTCAACGGCCCCGATGGTGAAACCGAGGGCCGCCGCTGCCGGGTCCCAGGTCAAGCCGGTCAGCTCGGGCAG
>JAFGTO010000106.1 GCA_016934095.1 Candidatus Glassiibacteriota bacterium | reverse complement strand
CGAAATACTTCACGAACCGCCGTATACGGAACCGTACGTACGGTGGTGTGAGAGGACGGGGGCCGTGAGGCCCCCTCCTACTCGATGGCCCAGGCCGACTCATCAGGAAAAACCGGGTGCCCTCGGTTTGTGCCCCCTTTAACGGCATCCCCGGCAAGACACTAAAAAAGCCCTTCCCGGTAACCGGGTGAGGGCGGGTTCAAAGTCATACAAAAAATACTATCCGAGGACCGGAGATCCGGAAAAGTACTTAGTTCTTAACCCGGCAGGCAGGCCGCCGGCTATTTTTTCCCGTTCCTCTGTTCCTTGAAAAACTGGTCCAGCGCGGCCTCCATCTCCAGTTTCTGCAGGTAAAGCAGACCTACCAGTATCTCGCCCACTTTCATTTTTTCCCGCTGCTGGCGTTTCAGCAGGTCGGTAAGCTGCCTGTCGGTGATCAGGTGCAGCAGCTTGGCGGTCTCGCCGAACGGGCTGCCCAGCATGTGCTGACGGTCCAGGATGTCATACAGCTCAGCCACGGTGATAATGTCATCCATCGTGGCTATCGTACCCAGACGGCGGTTTATGGCATGCTGAATGGCCAGGGCGTCATCAAGCTGGTCCTCGGTGATCAGCCCCTTCTCGACCAGGTATTCCCCGAACCTCTTCTTGATCACTGCCGCTGCCTTTTGCCCGCCTGCTTCTTTCTCCTCGGTCATGTTCGCCTTCCTTTTCAGGGGACAGCCGGCCGTTCCGCCTTCCTGTCAGCTCGATACCGGCTTAGCCCCTGTTTTTAACCCTCGGTTTTGCCCGACACCCGTTCCTCGTTCCGCAACACTACAGCCAGCTTGCGCTGCGACCTTTTCAGGCGCTTGCGGAAAGTGCGCAGCCTGCTCCTGTCCTGGTCTTTCCCCTCGGCCGGCAGCTTGCCGAGCTCCTCTTTGTATTTCTCTATCTTTTTTTTCAGCCTCTGCTTAGTTACCAATTCCTCGCTCCTGCGGTTGTTGTGGACTCTTACCTCATGTTCCCTGAAAATTTAAATCCACTCCACCCCAATTATCAAGATAAATTTTTTCCCCCTCCGGGCTTTTTGATTTTTTTTCTTGACTTTCGCTTTTCTTTCGCCTATAATTAAGCGGGTTTTCGCTAAATTTTCGCTTGAGCTGCCTGCTTGAGAGGAGAAGCCATGTACCTGACCCGACGTCAGAAGGAGATTCTGGATTTCATCACGGAGCATATCCGCGCATACGAGTATGCTCCCAGTATCGAGGAGGTCTGCTCGCACTTCGGCCTGCGCTCGACCGCCACGGTGCACAAGCACCTGTCCAACCTGGAGCACAAGGGGCTCATTCGCCGGACCTCCAACCGCAGCCGCGCGATCGAGCTGTGCCCGGGCGGTGTTCCTTCCGCCGCTCAGGGGGCGGTTACTGTCCCCCTGCTGGGCCGCATCGCCGCGGGCCGGCCGGTCGAGGCGGTGGAGTACCCCGAGGAGATCGAGCTGCCGGAGGGCATGGTCCGCGGAAAACAGGCCTACGTGCTCAGGGTGCTGGGGGATTCGATGATCGATGAGCAGATCCGCGATGGGGACTACGTGATCGTGGAGCGCGGCGACACTGCCCGGGACGGCCAGATCGTGGTGGCCCTGATCGGCGGGGAAGAGGCCACCCTGAAGCGGTTTTACCGCGAGCCCGACGGCAGTGTCCGTCTCCAGCCCGCCAATGTCAACCTCTCGCCGATCATCCTGCGCAAGGGCGAGTTCAGGATCCAGGGAGTGGTGATCGGTGTGCTGCGCAAGTACGAGTGAACACAGGGGCGAAAGCGCGGGCAGGCACCGCAGCCGCTCAAGGGGTGAAACCCCGGCCGAGCGGAGCCGGTAACTTTGCGCCTCTCCGGGCTTGAGCCTTATTTCCGCAAGGAGAAAGCGATGAACAACAGACTGGTGGCCTACGGCAGGATACAGAAAGGGCCCCGCTGCCGCTACCTGGTGGTGGTCCTGGATGACCGTCTCTGGGAGGATGGCTCGCGTTGGCGCCGGGCGCTGCGTTTTTTTTCCCGCCCGGCCGATAACCGGCTCGCTGCCGGATTAAGGAATTGAAACCTTGCAGCGGCACATCGTACATATCGACATGGATGCTTTTTTCGTCTCGGTGGAGCGCTCGCGCAACCCCTCCCTGGCCGGCCGCCCGGTGGTGGTGGGGGAAGTCCAGGGCACCCGGGGCGTCGTCGCCTCGGCATCCTACGAGGCCAGGAAGCACGGAATCCATTCGGCCATGCCGGTGGCCGCCGCGCGGAAGCTCTGCCCCCGGGCGGTGTTCCTGCCGGGGAATTACGACCTCTACCTCAGGGTCTCCCGGGCCATCCGGCGGATTTTCGAGTCCTGGACCCCGCTGGTCGAGATGAGCTCGATAGACGAGGCCTCCCTGGACCTGACCGGTTTCGACCGCTGCTACGGGCCGGTGCTCGGCACGGTGGACCGCATCCTGCGCCAGGTCCGCGACACCCTGGACTTGAGCCTCTCGGCCGGTATCGCCACCAACAAGCTGGTGGCCAAGATCGCCGCTACCTCGGCCAAGCCGGCCGGGCTGCTGCAGGTGCTCCCCGGGTGCGAGGAGTGCTTCATGGCCGGGCTGGCCCTGTCCGCGGTGCCGGGGGTGGGCGAAGTCCTGGGCGTGCGCCTGGCCTCCCTGGGCCTTCATACCGTGGGAGAGCTGCAACTGCTGGAGCTGCCACTGCTGGTCCGGGTTTTCGGCCGCGCCGCCGGGAGTTGGCTCTACCGCATGGCCCGGGGCCAGGGAAGCCCGAAAGTGGAGCCCGGGCGCCCGGCGCCCAAGTCGGCCGGACACTCGGTAACTTTCAGCCAGGACACCGTGGACCGCAGGTTCCTCGAGGGCGTGCTCTACCACCTCTGTGAAAAAGTGGGGGCCAGGCTGAGAAAGAAAGCGCTGGAGGGCGGCACAGTCACCCTGCGCCTGCGCTACTCCGATTTCAAGACAGCCACCCGCTCCTGTTCCCTCCCGGAGGGCACCAACTGCGACCGGCAGATTTTCGAGCGCGCCCTCGAGCTGATGCTTCCCCTGCTCGACCGCAGGGTGCGTGTCCGCCTGCTGGGAGTTACCCTTTCCAGGCTGCGCCCGGCAGCCGACCAGTTGGACCTCTTTTGCCTGGCCGCCCAGCAGCGCCGCCTCGGTTTCTACCGCAGCCTGGACGCCTTGCGCGACAGGTACGGTTTCGAGTCCCTGCGCAAGGGGCGCGCCCTCTGGCTCGAGAGCTTCCGCAGGCCGCCCGGGTCCAGGCCGCGCAAGGCGGGCTGAGGAAGCGGCCGCCCCGTAATAGACTGCATTGCCCCGGGCGGCTGCGATGTGCGGCGGCGGATCTGGTGAAACAGGTACCGCGAAAGATCGACCGGACTTGTTCCCCGGCCGGACCGGCCGGGTCTGGAGACACCGGGAGCCGGCAAGCTCCCGGTGCATTTGTCTGAACAGGGAGCTTTGCCCGATGGATTTCGTCCATCTCAGGTGCCACAGCAACTTCTCGCTGCTGGAGGGCGCCGCCACCGTGGGCCGGCTGGCCGAGGCCGCGGCCGGGCGCGGCATGAGCGCCCTGGCCCTGACCGACACCAACGGCCTCTACGCCGCGGTGCCGTTCTGCAGGGCCGCCCGGGGCAGGGGGCTGAAACCCATCCTGGGTGTCGAGCTGACCGGGAGCCTGGAGCGCTCCTGCCGGGGCGCGCGCGCCGTGGTCCTGGCCAGGAGCAACCGGGGTTTCGCCGAGGTCTGCCGCCTGGCTACCGCCCGCAGTCTCGAGCCGGGTTTCCGCCTGGCTCAGGCCCTGGCCGGCGCGGCCGCCTCAGGGGAGGTTTTCGTGCTCACCGGCGAGGAGGACCTGCTGCGCAGCCTGGCTTCCTGCCTGCCCGCGGGAGGCCTCTATGTCGAGCTCTGCCCCACCGGCGAGACCGGAGAGGCCGTGCGTACCAGGCGCCTGGTGGAGCTGTCCCGGGAGCTGGGCCTGCCGCTTGCCGCCACCGCCAACGTGCATTTTGCCGACCGGGAAGACTGGACCCTGCACCGCCTGCTGCGCGCGGTGGACCTGGGCACCACCCTGGACGGGCTCAAGCCCGGGGACACGGTGAGCCGCTCCTGCTGGCTGGCCGGCCCGGCCGACATGGCCCGCCGGCTGAGCGGCCTGCCCGCCGAGGCCCTGGCCAACACCCTGCGCATCGCCGCACGCTGCAGCGTGGAGCTGCCCGCCGGCCGGCCGATCTTCCCGGAAGTCAGCCTCCCTCCCGGCGAGAGCGCCTACTCCAGGCTGCTCAAGGCCGCTTTCCGGGGGGCCTGCCGGCGCTACCGGCCCCTGAGGGCCGAGGTCCTGGAGCGCCTGCGCGCCGAGCTCGAGGTGATCGACCGCCTGGGGTTCGCTCCCTACTTCCTGG
>JAFGTO010000599.1 GCA_016934095.1 Candidatus Glassiibacteriota bacterium | reverse complement strand
GGTCTCCGGGGTCGTTCCTGCCCCAGGAGCCGGTGCCTGCCCTCACCTCGGCCACGGTGCGGCGGGTGAGCGTATCCCGCGGGAAACAGCCCGCTCCTTTCAGCACCAGCTCACAGGCTTGCTGCGGCGGATAGGTAGCCACCTGGGGCACCGCGTACTCGGCCGCCGCCCGAACACCGAACCCGGAGTAGTACTCGAAGCCGCGGAGCTTGTCTTTTTCGGCCCAGGGGTCCTGGATCAGGCCCACGCCCTCGACAAAGTTATCACGCAGGTAGTAGGGGGTCGAGTCCACGAAGCAGAAGGGGTGAATGTTGTCCTCGCTGGGCCCGGCCTTGTAGTAGTTGCCGATGATGTTGAAGCCGAGATCGTTGGGCTCGTTGTCGTGCAGGAACCCATCCCGGAAATTGTAGACCACGTTGTTGCGGATGTCCGAGGGCCCGTTGGCCACGGCCGGGCAGCGGCGCCGGTGGTGGGCGAAGAGGTTATGGTGGATCGAGACCGGGCCGCCCTCGGGCCCGCTGATCATGCCGTAGTTGTGCTGATGGCCCTTGTGGTGGCCCACGGTGTCCGACTCCTCGATAGTGCACCACTGGACAGTGGTCTCCCGCGCTGAATAGATGGCCAGGGTCTCATCGTTGGCCCAGGAGCAGGAGACATGGTCGAGTACGCATCTCCTGCAGTTGTCGAAATGCACTGCATCCGCATCATGGCCGGGGTAGGAGGTGTCCTGGTCGGGCCTGACCCGCAGGAAGCGCACCACGATGTCCTCAAGTTCTTTAGCGCCAAGCGGCCTGGTGCCCAGCGTGCCCCGGATGGTGATCCCCGGGGATGGGGCGGTCTGGCCGGCGATGGTGATCCGCCCGTGCTCGATAGCCACCGGGCCGGGGATCACCCCGCCCACGGCGAAGACCACGATGCGCGGCCCCTCGGCGCTGCAGGCTTCCTGCAGGCTGCCCGGGCCGGTGGTGTCCAGGCTGGTTACCAGGATAACGCGGCCGCCCCTGCCGCCGGGGGTGAAAGCGCCCCAGCCTCCAGCCCCGGGGAAGCAGGGCAGGGAATCCGTGATCTCTTCGGCCAGGGCGGGGGTCGACATGACCTGCGCTGTCAGGAGCAGGCAGCAGGCCAGGGCAAGGTACGGTTTCTGCAGTTTCATGGGTTTCTCGGGTATGGGTGAAGACAGTTATCAGAGAGGATCGACAGGATGAATTAAACGGCGGAGATCCTTCCCCGCAGCTTGTTCAAGGGGAGTCTCCGCTCTCTGTCCGAAAAGTTATCTCACTTGTCCAGCAGCTCGGCCAGGGCGTGCCCCACCCGGGCCACTGCGGAATGCTCCTCCGGAGGCCTGCCCCAGCCGGGCGAGCCGCCGTACTGGTTGAGTCCCATCAGCACCACCATGTTCTTGTCCGGCAGGATGGCGGCGATGGTTTGCGAGGCCCCGGCCATGAACACGGCATCCACCTCTGGCGAGAGCCAGAGCATCAGCCCGTAATGGGTGTCCGCCGTGGGCTTTTTGCCGTGGATCTGGTCGGTCCAGGCCTCCTGGATCAGGGCCTGGTCGAAAAACACGCGTTCGCCGGCCCTGCCCCCGTCGAGCCAGAGCCGGGCGAAAGCAAGGATGTCCCTCATGGTGCCGTAAAGCCCGGAGCCGGGGTAAGGCTCGGTAGTGTAGCCGATGAGCGAGGAGTCCGGCCCGTCAAAGGTGCGTACCACTCCTGCGAGGTTATCGCCCTGGCGTATCCAGCCGACAGTCTCCAGGCCCAGGGGCTCCAGGATGCGGGCCTTAAGCAGGTCCCCGTAAGGCTTGCCGCCGACCTTCGCCATGACATGGCCCAGGATCTTCATGCCCAGCTCGTTGTAATGCCAGTCCGTGCCCGGCTCGAACTCCAGAGCGACATCCGAGAAAGGCGGCGCATCCTGGGCTTGAGGAGTACCCCTGGGTCTGGTTACTCCCGAGGTATGGCTGGCAAGCTGGCGCAGGGTTACTTTTTCACGCAGGAATTCTCCGCCTCCCGGGCCTGGGCCGGTGAAGTAGTCCAGGTACTTGCAGACCGGGTCATCCAGGCCGAGCCGCCCCTCGTAGACCAGGTTGAGCAGGAGCGCGGAGCCGAACTCCTTGGAGACCGAGTAGTACGGCCAGCGCGAGGCGGCGTTCACCGGCTCGGCATCCGGCCCTTTGCCGGTGGCGCCCAGGTACTCCTCGTAGATGACTTTCCCGTCCCGCATCACCAAGGCCGCCCCGGCGCTGCAGTCGTAGGAGATTTTCATCTTGCTCTTCACGTGCAGGTAGAGCATCTCGAAGATCCCGCGGTCTTGCTCCTGCACCGCTGCAGGCTTCGGAACGCAGAGGGCGGACACCAGAAGGGCCGGGACAAGGATGAAGACCGGTTTTTTCATGCGGCTGCTCCCCAGTTGGAGTTTTTAAGAGACAGGCACAAAGAGACCAGGCATAAAGTGGCAAAGGGATAAAGAGACACAGAGACAACGACAAACCAGGCACGGAAGCCGCACCGCACCAGCAGGGGTTCCACCCTGCTTGGAGGAGTAAGGCCTGACGTGAGCTGCAACTGTCGGGCCGGACCGGTACAAATTAACCAGCCGGCAGGCACAAGTCAAAGAGTCATTTCGCTCCCCGGTAAATTTACCTGCGGCAGGCAGGGACGAACATGTCCATGAACCCGGTCCCCTGCCGATAGTGTTTTGACTTTACGGGCCGGGGCGCTTATAATAACTTTGAAGAGAGTGTTTCAATCCTCAGGCGGCCTTCCGCCTTTATCCCCTCTCGCACGAGCTTGCTCCCGTCTTCTTACCACCCCGTTGGGAGGCGACAATGTCCCCGTACCGTTTGCCGATTTTCCCTGTCAAAGCATTCGTTATTTGCTGCGTGGCCTGCCTGGCCGCCCTGGTAACAGCCTTTCCGGCCTCGGCGGCGGAGCCTGGAAATGATACCAGGGCCGCGGCGGACCACCTTATCCGGCTCTCCGGTATAACCCGGGGGATCTGCTGCGTGCTGGGCGGCGAAAACAGCGGGATCGCCCTGGAGCTCGCCGGGATGGAAGGCTTTTACGTGAACCTGATCGACCCGCGGCACGCGGCAGTGGCCGGGGTGCGCAAAGAGGCGGATGGGAAGGGGCTTTACGGCAGGTCCCTGGTCGCGCTGCAGGGATCATTCAAAAGGCTGCCCTATGCAGACAACACGGTTGACCTGGTGGTGTCTGCACACCTTGCAGGGAGCGAGCTGGAGGAGCTTTCCCCGGAGGAGCTGCTGCGCGTGCTCCGCCCGAGGGGTGCTGCGGTCGTCGGCAGCCTGAGAGGCGGCCGGGACGGACTGACCAAGGCGCATCTCGGCGCCTGGCTGCGGGAGTCCGGCGAGTGCCAGTGCCGGAGCATGGAGGATGAGCTCGGAGCCTGGGCGGTGCTGGACTGCCCGCCGCTCGCGGGCGCGGACAACTGGAGCCACTGGGAGCACGGCCCTGACAACAACCCTGTCTCGCACGATACGGCGATCAGGGCGCCTTACATGACACAGTTCCTGGGGCTGCCCTACTACATCGCCATGCCGGCCATTACCACCGTGGCCGGCGGGAGGATCTTTACCGCCATGGGCCACATCGCCCACCACAAGCGCGAGGAGCCCTGGCTGAACACCCTGATCGCCCGGAACGGCTACAACGGCACCGAGCTGTGGAGGCGCATGCTGCCGGATGGTTACCTGGTGCACCGCTCGGCCTTTATCGCCACGGACAGCACTTTCTACATGATCACCCCCGAGGGCGACGGCTGCCTGATGCTGGAGCCGGGCACCGGTGCCGAGAAAGGCAGGGTCCGCCTGGCGCAGGTCGAGGGTGAATGGAAGTGGATCGCCTTAGAGGACGGGGTCCTCTTCATCCTGGCGGGAAAGCAGAAAGACCCCC